>NZ_JALFGV010000088.1:0-46991 GCF_022777125.1 Lawsonibacter sp. | reverse complement strand
ACGCCACAGTGGCAAAAAACTTATGCAGGCTGGGCTCGGCGGGGACTACGGTGACACAATCGCTCCCCCGGGAAGACAGGAATCCGTCCACATAGTGCAGCAGCTGCCGCCCATATCCCTTACCGCGCATGGAGGGATCGGTGGCCAGGGCATAGACATAGCGTCCCGACGCCTCCACGCCCCCGGGCAGGGACAGCGACACGGGCAGCAGCGCCAGCATGGAAGCCAGGCGTCCATCCTCCAGCAGCAGGAGCATATCCTCCTCCGGCATGCAGCAGTCATAAAACCAGTCGATCAAGCGGTCTTCGTCCCCGAAGGCCGTCTTCCAGAGCGCCTTCTGCGCCGGGATCTCCCCCGGCCTGGATGGGCGGATGTCCACCATCTGCCCCGCCTCCTTTCCAATGATCCGCCGGATCAGGTCTCCCTCTTCCACATCGCTGTGTGCTTTTCCACCATCTGGTCGGGGTAGTAGGATTCCTTTGCCTTGCGCAGCCCCTCCACCCCCATGTCGTCCTCCCGGTTGAGGTATCTCACATTGGGATGGCGTCCGCGCACCCAGCGGGCAAATTCACGGTTGATCATGGCGTAGGCTCCCTGAAGCTCTCCGTAGGCTTTCTCAAAGTGTACGTCGTAGGTGTCGCTGTTCAGCAGATCCCCCATGGTGAAGGCCACCACCTCGCCGTATACCCGGATCAGCCCTCCCTCCAGGCCCAGCGCCTGATAATGCTCCATGGCCTGCCGAAGGGCGACGCCCTCGTCCCCCAGGTCCCGTTCCTCCGCCTCTCCCTCCCGCGCGAGAGAGCGCCGGTACCACTCCTTGTCCATGGCCAGGCACTCGCCCAGGCTCTCGGGCGTGATCTCCTCATAGGTCCAGGAGGGATTGTTCTCCATAAAACGGTTGATATGGTTGCGCTTGGCATGCAGGCGCTTGCCGCCCAAATCGGCCAGGCGGTCGATCTCGTAGAGATAGTCGTATCCGTCCCGGTCGGCGGTGAAGGTAAACTGACCGGGAAAAAACTCCTCCAGCTCCGCCATTTGGCGCGGGGTAAGGCACACCAGCCGCAGGGGCTCGCCCCGCCGGGCCGCTTCCTCCTCCAGCTTCCGGATCACGCTCGCCAGATCGCCGCCTCCGGCGGGGAACATAAAGCTGCATCCCATCCGCCCGCAGACATGGGTCACCAGAAAATCGTCCACCCGGGCAATCTCCTGGTGGTACGCCCGGCTCCATACAAACAGGTTGGTAAAATTATAGTCGCAGCCCCGGTAGTCCGCCCGCCGCAGCAGCTCGTCGACCCAAGGCTTTTCCTCCAGGCGGGGAGGGTGAAAATCGATCATACAGGTTTCGTCTCCTTGTTTTCCCAGTGTACCGATATGTTATCACGCCCGCATCCATATGGCAAGCAAAACCGGCGCGCCGTCAACGCCTCCTACCTTTAATATAAGCAAGCGGCGGCAGGCCGCCTCCGTGTGCCGCGTCCCGCGCCTCAGCCTGTCCGTCCCACATGCTCCGCGTCCAGTCCACCCGGCCCTCCGCCGTAAACGCTACGCCCTCCGCCTCCAGCAGAGACCGCTGTACGCCCGGGCCGAACGCGCAGCTGGCGGAACCGTCGGCCCGGAGCACCCTGTGGCAGGGAACCCCCGGTTCCCTGCAGGCACGCAGGGCGTATCCCACCGCCCGGGCCGCCCGGGGCGAACCCAGCAGCAGGGCTATCTGCCCATAGCTGACGCATTTGCCCTGCGGAATCTGCCGCACCAGGCAGTATACGCGCTCATAAAAGTTCATATCCATCTTCTCCCGTGTCTCCGCGGCGGCCTTCGCCCTTTTCCCCGCTTTTCCTGCATTTTATATGTTTTTGATGTATTCTGTTCCTGAATTCCGATGCTTTAACTTTGAAGGGAGGCAATATCATGGGTAAATTCGTCATTCGAAAGACCAGCACCGGCATCAAGTTCGACTTGAAGGCGGGCAACGGAGAAACCATCGCCACTTCAGAGGTCTATACCTCTGAGGATGCCTGCCGCAAGGGCATCGCCAGCGTTCAGAAGAACGCGCCCGCGGCGGCCGTGGAGGATCAGACCGTGGAGGGGTATCCCGCCGCAAAGCACCCCAAGTTCGAGGTCTACGCCGACAAAGCCGGGGAATTCCGGTTCCGTCTGAAAGCGGTCAACGGCCAAATCATCGCCGTCAGCGAGGGGTACAAGGCCATGGCCAGCTGCATGAACGGAATCGAATCCGTCAAGAAAAACGCCCCCGACGCCTCCATCGTGGAGCAGGCGTAAGGAGCGCGGCGTATGGATCTCAACGCTCAAATCCGTCAGCTGGCGGAATCCTTCGCTAAGGACAGCGCACTGCGGGCTCAGTTCCAGCAGAACCCAGCCAAAGCCGTGGAGAAGCTTTTGGGCGTGGATTTGCCGGATGATGCAATCCAACAGATCGTTCAAGGCGTGAAGGCCAAGCTCTCGGCCGGCAAACTTTCGGACACCGTCGATTCCCTAAAAAAACTCTTTTGACAAAAGGGACGCGTCCCCGAAACGGGGGGCGCGTCCCTTTTTGCGCACTCGCTAATAACCCGGATATACGTCGCTCTTCTTGGGCAGGAGCAGCGCGGCAATGAGATAGAGGACAACGCCGGTCACCACTACGGTGAGCAGGCTGAGCACCACCCAGATCAGCCGCACCAGGTTGGCGTCGATATTGAAGTATTCCGCGATACCGCCGCAGACGCCGAACAGCTTGGCTCCCTGCTCGATTCGATAGAGCTTTTTGGGTTCATTCATGTTGACCCCTCCTTGTCGTTCTGGGTACATGATACCACGCCGCTGTTAAAAAATCCTTCCGGAACCTTTAAAATTGGGTTAAATCATCTGCCGTTCTCTTCCACCAGCATCAGGCAGCCGTCCTTGTCGTACTTCAGCCGCTGCACTTCCGCGCGGGTATTGCGTACGATATCGTCCATACGGATGCCCTCGGTAATGGTGGCTACAAAGGTATAGGCCACGCCGTGTTTTTTGGCCCGGCCGGTGCGGCCGATGCGGTGCGTGTAATTCTCCAGTTCATCGGGCACGTCGTAGTTAAACACCGCGTCCACATCGTCGATATCCAGGCCCCGGGCCGCTACGTCGGTGGCCACCAGCACCTTCATTTCACCCTTTTTGAACTGCTCCAGCGTCTTCTCCCGGATGCGCTGCTGGATATCCCCATGAATCGCCTGGCAGGAAATCCCCCGCATTTGCAGCAGCCCCGCCAGCCGGTCGGTCATATTTTTGGTGTTGCAGAAGGCGATGGCCCGTTCATACCCGCCGTGGGTAATGAGTGCGGCCAGTGTATCCACCTTCTGTTCCCGGCCGTCCAGGTCGATGCGGTACTGCTGGATATCCGGCTTGGAGTCCTCCACGGGACGCACGGTGATCTCTACAGGGTCGCGCTGGTACACCCAGGAGATATCCATGACCTCCCGGGAGATGGTGGCGGAAAACATCCCCAGGTTGCGGCGATGCTTGATCTGGTCCAGGATGCGGGTCACATCCCGGACAAAGCCCATATCCAGCATCCGGTCCGCCTCGTCCAGCACCACGGTCTGCACCTTGTCCAGCTTCACCGTGCGCCGTTTCATATGGTCCATCAGGCGTCCCGGGGTGGCCACCACGATCTGTGGCCGCTTTTTCAGCGTAGTGATCTGTTTGTCGATGGGCGCGCCGCCGTACAGGCAGACCGTGCGCACCCCTTCCTTAAATTCACACAGGTCCCGCAGTTCCTCCTGGATCTGCACGGCCAGCTCCCGGGTCGGGGCCAGCACCAGGGCCTGCACATCCTCACCGGCGGGGTCGACGTGCTCCACCATGGGGATACCGAATGCAAAGGTCTTGCCAGTGCCCGTGGGGGCCTTGGCAATCACGTCCTTCCAATCCATAAAATAGGGGATCGCGCCCGCCTGCACAGGAGTGGCCTGGACATAGCCCTTCTTGTCGATTGCCTTCATGATCTCCGGGGAAAGGTCCAGCTGCGCGTAATTGACGATCTCGTTGACTTGCTCGCCGTTGATCTCCATTGGTACAAAATTCCCTTCTGTTTCAAATTGCCTGATTCAAGGTCCCCACAGGCATCGAAACGCTCTTTCGTACCCAAACGCCCGCCCCGTCCGGGGGACGCGACCTCAAATCAACGGAAGCGCCGGCGCGCCCCCAGGTGGGAAGGCTGCGGAAGCACTCCGCGCCTCCGGAACCGATTGATTATATCATACTGCTTCTCTATTTGCAAACAGCAGGCTGATCTGGTATACTGATCAAATTTTGTATCCCCGGAAGCGGGGCTGTGACGGACGCCGCCCGGATGCCTATCCTTCCCGCCGAAACACATGAATGCGGAACGAAGCGCGCATCTTCAGCCCGTCCAGCGCCGCCAGGCGCTGCGCGCCCGCTCTGGGCGTTTTCCAATAGTACGGCGTCATCCGGAACAGATCCTGCAGCGCCGCCCCCTCCACCGCCAGATCCGCCTCCACCGGTACGATGCGCTCATAGGAAAAGCCCTCGTAAGGGATCGCCTGTTCCGGATTGGGATAGGGCCGTTCATAGAGCACCTGCTTGAGCTGCCAGAGATGCTCCGGCCCCGGCACCACGTACAGGTAAACGCCTCCCGGCTTCAACACCCGGCGGAATTCGTCCAGCGCCAGGGGGGAAAAGCAGTTGAGCAGCAGGTCGATCTGCCGCCGGCCCACCGGCAGGCGGTAGACCGAGGCCACGGCAAATTCCCCATGGGGCAGGCGTTTGGCCGCCAGACGCACCGACGGCTTGGACAGATCCACGCCCGCCAGCCGGCTCTCCCGCCCCGCCACGGCCAGCGCGCCGAACAGCCCTGCGGTATAATAGCCCTCCCCGCAGCCCGCGTCCAGCACCGCCGCCCCCGCTCCGGCGTGCTCCAGGGCCAGCGCGCACAGGGCCTTCCGCAGGGGCGCGTAGTAGTCCGCCGATAAAAAGCGGCTGCGGGCGGCCGCCATCTCTTTGTCGTCCCCCGGATCTCTGGCGTGCTTTTGGTTGGCGGGCAGCAGGTGGACGTATCCTTCCCTGGCCCGGTCATAGCTGTGGCCGTTGGGGCAGGTATAGCTCCGCTCCCCCCGCTCCAGGGGCGCGCGGCAGATGGGACAGCAGAACAGGC
Organism: Lawsonibacter sp.; assembly: GCF_022777125.1. Classification (NCBI taxonomy): domain Bacteria; kingdom Bacillati; phylum Bacillota; class Clostridia; order Eubacteriales; family Oscillospiraceae; genus Lawsonibacter; species Lawsonibacter sp. The sequence continues at coordinate 41,839 of NZ_JALFGV010000088.1, read as the reverse complement.
TCATGGTCGTCGCTCCTTCCGCAGCGTCGTCCGGGCCGCCGAAACGGCGCCTTTGCCGCTGGTTCGAATCTGCGCGGCAGAACCGCGGGAAGAGACCGCTCTTAATTCCCTTCCATACCCACGATTATAACACGGATCTTCCGGGAAATCGCACTTGACTTTCTCCGTTTGGGCTGATATACTATCAAAGCCGCTTTGAATGGGTCAGCAAGTGAAAAAGCGCCGCGTCACTGCCGCGCTTCGTTCCACCCCCGACAGCGAGCCCGTAATGAAGGAGTTGAAACTACATGCATGCGATCATTGAGACCGGCGGCAAGCAGTACAAGGTGGCGGAGGGCGATACCCTTTTCATCGAGAAGCTGCCTGCGGAGGCCGGCGACGCCGTGACCTTCAGCAAGGTCCTGGCCGTCATTGACGGCGACAAGCTCACCGTTGGCACTCCCGTGGTGGAGGGTGCCAAGGTGGACGCCAGCGTCGTGAAGAACGGCAGGGGCAAGAAAGTCATCGTCTTCAAGTACAAGCCGAAGAAGGGTTACCGCCGCAAGCAGGGCCATCGTCAGCCCTATACCAAGGTGACCATCGGCAAGATCTCCGTCTGATGACCACCGTTTCCTTCCGCACGGAGGGGGAGCGCATCACCGGCTTCACCGTGGCGGGCCACAGCGGCTGCGCCGAAGCGGGGGAGGATCTGCTCTGCGCGGCAGTCACCAGCGCCGTCCGTCTTACCGAGTGCGCCGTCAACGACGTGTTGGGCCTGGGCGCGGCGGTGAAGGTGAAGGAAAAGGACGCGTCCATCTCTCTCAAGCTCCCCGGCGCCCTGGGGCAGACCAACGAGGCCACCTGTCAGGCTTTGATGACGGCCCTGATGGTCTACTTTACCACGTTGCACGAGGAGTATCCGGACAATATCATCGTGGTGGAGGAGGAATAACTCCCCACGCAACTGCTACACACGTGTTTGGAGGTGTAACACAATGCTGAAAATCGGTCTTCAGTTCTTCGCCCACAAGAAGGGCGTCGGCTCCACCCGCAACGGCCGCGATTCCGAGGCCAAGCGCCTGGGCGTGAAGCGGGGCGACGGCCAGTACGTTCTGGCCGGCAACATTCTGGTCCGCCAGCGGGGCACCCACATCCACCCCGGCGTGAACGTGGGCAAGGGCAGCGACGACACCCTGTTCGCCCTCAAGAGCGGCAAGGTCAAGTTCGAGCGCCTGGGCAAGGACCGCAAGCAGGTCTCCATCGTGGAGATCGCCCAGTAAAAATGGGTATACTAATGGCCCCGAACGTATCCCGTTCGGGGCCATTTCCTGTACGGAGGAGGGAAATTATGGCAGCTTCTTTTGTGGATACCGCCCGCATTACGGTAAGGGCCGGAAACGGCGGCAACGGTGTGGTATCCTTCCACCGGGAGAAATACGTGGCGGCCGGCGGTCCTGACGGCGGCGACGGGGGCCGCGGCGGCGACGTGATCCTGGAGGTCAACGACCACCTGTCCACCCTGATGGACTTCCGCTACAAGCGTAAATATGCGGCGGGCAACGGCATGGATGGCCAGGGCAAACGCTGCTCCGGCAAGGATGGGGAAAACCTGGTCATCAAGGTGCCCCGCGGCACTGTCGTGCGGGATGCCGCGACGGGCGAGATCATCTGCGACCTGTCCACCGGGGCGCCCTTCGTACTGGCCCGGGGCGGCAACGGCGGCTGGGGCAACAAGCATTTCGCCACCCCCACGCGGCAGGTCCCCCGCTTTGCCAAAGCAGGCCTGCCCGGTCAGGAGCGGCAGGTGATCCTGGAACTCAAGCTGCTGGCGGACGTGGGGCTGGTCGGCTTCCCCAACGTGGGCAAGTCCACCCTCCTTTCGGTGGTCAGCAAGGCCCAGCCCAAGATCGCCAACTACCACTTCACCACCCTTTCCCCCAATCTGGGCGTGGTGTACGTGGAGGAGGGGGTCTCCTTCGTGCTGGCCGATATCCCCGGTATCATCGAGGGCGCCGCCGACGGCGCGGGCCTGGGACACGATTTTCTGCGGCACATCGACCGCTGCCGCCTGCTCATCCATGTGGTAGACGTTTCGGGCAGCGAGGGCCGGGACCCGGTGGCCGATTTCGAGGCCATCCAGGCGGAGCTGCGGGAATACAGCCCGGAACTGGCCTCCCGCCGGATGCTGGTGGCGGGCAACAAGGTGGACATCGCCGCCGACCGCACCGGACTGGAGGCGCTGCGCGCCCATGCGGAGGGCTTGGGCATGCCCTTTTTCGAACTCTCCGCCGCCGCCCAGCAGGGGACGCGGGAGCTGATGTACGCCGCCGCCCGTGAACTGGAGAGCCTGCCGCCCATCACGGTGTATGAGCCCACGTATGTGGAGCGGCCGCCGGAGGTGGACTTGAGCGAGCCCATGACCATCACCCGGGAGGATGACGGCACCTGGATCGTAGAGGGCCCCGCCCTTCAGCGGCTGATGGCCAACGTCAACTTTGGAGACTTTGAGTCCCGCAACTGGTTTGACCGGATGCTCCGCCAGTGCGGTCTGTTCGACCGTCTGGAGGAGATGGGCATCCAGGACGGGGATCCCGTCTCCCTCTATAATCTGGAATTCGAATATCAGCGGTAGCCCGTGCATGGGAGGCCGGCGTTTTCTGCGTACGTCCGCCGCTGTTTGCCCCGGCAGCGGAAAAGGGTGTTCTCTCAGGGTCCCGGTCGGGGAGCCGCTCTTTCCGCTGCCGCTAAAAGCCTTGTTATCGCTCTCTTTTCAGAATTCGCCTGCAAGGGGCGTGCCGCGGCCTCGGAAATGGCCCTTCGCACGAAATCTTGCCTCGGTTTCTTGTGAAATGGCCGGCAAAAATTTCGTGCAGCTTTTTCGAACGCCTCACAAAAAGATCCGCTGGGAAGGCCTGGCAGAGTTGAGTCGTCCGCAGACGACGGAAGGAAAGGAAGCTCCGTCATTTCCGGAGACAGGTGCGTCGGATAATGACACCTCTCATGACGGACAGTATGAACCCAACGAACGGAAAATTGCCATGGATCAGATGCTCTACGAGGAGCGGGACGCCATCCGGATCTGTTACCATAGCTGGGTGACGAAACCCATCGCGGAGCACCGGGCGGACCTGAAGGCGTTCCGCCAGGATCACAACGATTCCACCAACGAGGACGACGGAAAGCTGTTATGACCGCATCCCGGATATTCTGTGCGGAAGACCCGGCGGCCGCCGGTTTCCCAAACGCCGAAAGGCCCGGCGCCTGCGATGTGCAGGCGCCGGGCCTTTCGGTGCGGATGCGGTCGGAGCGGGAAGCTCTGCCGCCGGGGCGCTCCGGCGGCCGCCGTTCGATCAGGCCCCCGCGGCCGGCCGTTCCCCGTCCGCGTCATAAAAGTGCTTCACGTACTCCGTAAATTTCTGGATATACGGCTGGAGACTGTAGCTTTTATGCGAGATCAGATAGAGGCTGCGCCGGGCGGCGTCCTCCGGCAGTTCAAACAGGAGCACCCGCTTCTCCTCGCAGAAATTCCGGGCCGCCCGCTCGGAAATGATGGAGACCCCCAATCCCTGAGCGACCAGATTCTTCACAGCCTCCTGATCATTGATGCGGGCGGTGATCTGCAGCTGTCCCTCCTTGACCCCCATCCGCTCCAGAAACCGGTCCGCGCTTTTTTTGCTGCCGCTCCCTTCCTCCCGCAGGATCATCGGCTCCCGCAGCAGCTCCTCCAGCGCGATCTCCCGCCGCTCCTTCAGACGCAGAAAGTGCTCGTTGACCGGCGCGATCAGCACCATGCGGTCCTGATAAAACGGGATGCAGGACAAGGCTTCGTCCGTACACTTCATCCCGATCAGCCCCACGTCAAAGCTGCAGTTCAGTAGGCCGTCCACAATGCCCCGGCTGTCGCTTTGGTGGATGGAAAAGTAAACGCCCGGGTGGGCCTTCCCGTAAGCGGTAAGCAGCTCGGGCAGGAGGTAGGCCGACGGGATGGTGGACGCTCCCAGCCGTATGATCTGCCGGCTCTCCCCCGACCAGCGCTGAAGCAGATCGTCCTGCAGCTTCAGGATCGTGGCGGCGCACTCGTACAGCTCCCATCCCCTGGGCGTGACCTCGATGCTTTTGGTGGTGCGGACGATCAGGCGGGAATGGAGCTGCTCCTCCAATTGACGGATGTGGGTGCTTATGGTAGGCTGTGAGGTGTAGAGCTTTTCCGCCGCTTTGGTAAAGCTGCGGGATTCCACCACCGTCGCAAAGGACCGCAGCTGTTTAAGCTCCATGGCCGCCCCGACCTTCCAGCAGCCGCTCCAGCGCCCGCAGGGCCGCGTCCACCTCGTCCGCCGTGTTCCACCAGCCGAAGGAAAAGCGGATGGTGCCGGTGGGATAGGTCCCCAGCGTCCGGTGGGCCGAGGGCGCGCAGTGCAGGCCCACCCGGGTCAGCACGCCGTAGTCCTCCGCCAGGGCATACGCCACCTGCGCCGGGTCCCGCCCCGGCGTCCGGAGGGACACCACCCCCGTCCGCCCGCATAGGTCCTCCCTTCCGGACACGCAGACGCCCCCGGTTTTCTCCCGCAGGACCCTCACTCCGGCCAGGAAGCGTTCGGTCAGCTGCAGCTCGTGGGCGCGGACGGCGTCGATCCCGGTCTCCCGCAGCCAGAGCAGGCCCGCATGCAGGCCGACGATGCCCGGCAGGTTCAGCGTGCCCGGCTCAAAGCGGTCGGGCATGAAATCCGGAACACGCTCTGTATGGCTGAGGCTCCCGGTCCCGCCGGAGAGCAGCGGCTCCACCAGGGGGACCATATCCTCCCGCAGCAGAAATCCGCCGGTCCCCTGAGGCCCCAGCAGCCCCTTGTGGCCGGTAAAGGCCAGCGCGTCGATGTGCATCCGCTCCATATCGATGGGCCAGACGCCTGCGGTCTGGGCGGCATCCACAAAAAACCTCAGCGCGTGCGCCCGGCAGAATTCCCCCACCGCCTCAATGGGCAGCAGCGTGCCGCACACGTTGCTGGCATGGGTCATGACCACGGCACGGGTCCGGTCGGTCAGGCATGCGGCAAGGCGCTCCACAGACAGGCTCCCGTCCCCGGCGCAGGGGACGCGGGTGAAGGCGACCCCCCGCGCTTCCAGCTGGACCAGCGGCCGCATGACGGCATTGTGCTCCATGGAGGAGACCAGCACATGGTCGCCGCTTCTGAGAAACCCCTTCAGCAGAAGATTCAGGCTCTCGGTGACGTTCTTGGTGAAGATCACCTGCCTGCAGTCCTGTCCGCCGAACAGGCCGCACAGCAGCTGGCGGGTCTCGTAGACGGTCTCTTCGGTATCATAGGCCCGGGCATAGCCGCCCCGGTTGATGTTGCTGCCCACCTGGGTCATGAAACGGTACATGGCGTCCGGCACGGCCTGCGGCTTGGGAAAGGTGGTGCTGGCGTTGTCAAGGTAGATGCTCGGCATGGCGTCCCCTCCTCGCTGTCTGGCGCGGTCTTTTTTCCAGTATACCACTTTATTATTTGTTTTTCCAATAGATTTAGAAGAATTATAAATAATTGCAATTGGAAACGGCTGGTGTTTCCTGTTATACTGAGGGTGCCGGTTCTGGGCCAAGCCGGACGCCTGTCCCGCCCACAGCCACGGGGCCCGCCCCGGCCCACAGACGGCAACCAAATCGTTTGAGAGGGGATTGCATATGGACCTTAGAAAGGAAAAGACCTCCATTCTTTTGGCCGGAGCAGTGATCGGAATCATTGCCTCCCTGCTGGTGTTCTTCGGGAATCCGGCCAACATGGGCTTCTGCATCGCCTGCTTCCTGCGGGATACCGCCGGCGCGCTGGGGCTCCACTCCGCCGCGGCGGTGCAGTACATCCGGCCGGAGATCATCGGGCTGGTATTGGGCAGCTTCCTGCTGGCGCTGGGAAAGAAGGAGCTTTCCGCCCGGGGCGGCAGCGCCCCGCTGACCCGGTTCGTTCTGGGTGTTTTTGTGATGATCGGCTGCCTGATGTTTCTGGGCTGCCCCTTCCGCATGATCCTGCGCCTGGCCGGCGGCGACCTGAACGCGCTGTTCGGTCTGGCCGGGTTTGTCTGCGGCATCCTGGCGGGAGTGTTCTTCCTGAAGCGCGGCTACACCCTCAAGCGCACCTACCGCCTCCCCGTCCTGGAGGGAAGACTGTTTGCCTGCATCCAGGTCGTCCTGCTGGTCCTGCTGGTGGCCGCGCCCTCCCTGCTCCGCTTTACCCAGTCCGGCGGCGGACCCGGCGCCAAACACGCGGCCATTTTGATCAGCCTTGCCGCCGGACTGATCGTCGGCGCGCTGGCGCAGAGGACCCGCCTGTGCATGGTGGGCGGCATCCGGGATCTGGTCCTGTTCCGGGAGACCAAACTGATCCTGGGCTTTGTCGCCATTCTGGTCAGCGCCCTGGCGTGCAATCTGATCCTGAACGCGGCCACGCCGGACACCTATTTTCATCTGAGCCTGGCGGGGCAGCCCGTGGCCCACACCGACGGGCTGTGGAACTTTTTGGGCATGCTGCTGGCCGGCTTCGGCTGCGTCCTGCTGGGGGGCTGTCCCCTGCGCCAGCTGGTCCTCTCGGGCGAGGGGAACACGGACAGCGCCATGACCGTGATCGGGCTCATGGCCGGAGCGGCCTTTGCCCATAACTTCGGCCTGGCTTCCAGCGGCGAAGGCCCCACCGCCAACGGCAAGATCGCGGTGATCCTGGGCATTGCCGTTGTGTGCGCCATCGCGTGCCTCAACACCTTTCGGAAAAAAGACGCATAAAAGGAGAGAGCGCTTATGAAAACACTGGATGCCCGCGGCCTTTCGTGCCCGGAACCCGTCGTCCTGCTGCGCAACGCCATGGCCGCGGGAGAGCAAGCCTATCAGATCCTCGTGGACAACCCGGCCTCCCGGGAAAATGTGACCCGTTACGCGGAGCATCAGGGGTATCATGTCACCTGCACGGAGCAGGACGGGGAATATACCCTTTCCATCGTCAAGTGAGATGACCTATATCGCCACCTTTTATTCCCATTTTGGCGCCATCCGCTATAAGAAGCTGTGCCAGCTCCATGGAATGGCGGCCACGCTCATGCCGGTGCCCCGGGATCTGAGCAGCAGCTGCGGCACCTGCGTGCGCTGGGAAGGAGACGCGCCCTGCCCGGAGCCGTCCTGCCCCGAGGAGGTCGAACAGATCGTGCAGGTGCTGGAGGCGGGCTACCGCACCTGCTATCGCGCGGAGAACAGCTGAAAGGAAGTGCGCGGATGGAAACGGAAGTAAAACTGACCAAGCTGGCCGCCTGCGCCGGCTGCGGCGCCAAAGTCGGCGCAGGCACGCTGGTGCGGATGCTGGAGGGGTTTGAGACCCATCAGGACCCCCGCCTGATCGTGGGCTACGACAAGAGCGACGACGCCAGCGTCTACGCCATCAGCGATACGGTGGCGTTGGTCCAGACCACCGACTTTTTTCCCCCCATTGTGGACGATCCGTTCCTTTACGGGCAGATCGCGGCGGCCAATGCCATGAGCGACGTCTACGCCATGGGCGCGGAACCCAAGCTGGCCCTGAACATCATGTGTATTCCGGAGCGGATGGAGGCCGCCACCGTGCAGGAGATCCTGCGGGGAGGCTACGCCAAGGCCTATGAGGCGGGGGCCATCATCACCGGCGGGCACACGATCCACGGCGCAGAGCCCATTTACGGACTGGCCGTATCCGGCTTTGTGCACCCCAAGGCGGTCCTGAAAAACTGCGGCGCCCGGCCCGGGGACGCGCTGATCCTCACCAAGCCCTTGGGCGTGGGCATTCTGACCACGGCCGCCAAGGCGGATCTGGTGGAGCAGCCGGTTCTGGAGCGCGTCTGGCGGCAGATGGCCACGCTGAACAAAACGGCCCGGGACATCATGGTCCGTTATCCGGTCCACAGCTGTACGGACGTCACCGGCTTCGCCCTGCTGGGCCACAGCTTTGAAATGGCGCAGGGGAGCGGCTGCTCCATCCACATCAGGACCAGCCAGGTTCCCTTCCACGCCGAGGCCTATCCGCTGGCTGAAATGGGCCTCATCCCTGCCGGGGCCTACCGCAACCGGGACTATGCCGCCCGCGGTGTGGCCGCAGGCGCCGGCGTCAGCCGTGCCATGCAGGACATCCTGTACGACCCTCAGACCAGCGGCGGACTGCTGATGGCTCTTCCGGAAGACCAGGCGCAGGCCTGCCTGGATGAGCTGCGCGAGCAGATCCCACAGGCCGCGATCATCGGTTCCGTGACCGAGCGGCTGGAACAGTGGATCTATCTGGACGAATAGGGCCGCGCGGTCCGGCCGGCTGTTTTCCCATCAACTCCAAAGCGGGGTATGCGCGTGTGCGCATACCCCGCTTTTGTTTGAAACCGTACCGCGTTTCCCTTATACGCCGAACCGCTTGAGCGCCTCTTCCACCTCTTGGACAAACGTCTGGCTCATCTGGGTTCGGAACTTCTCCACGGAAAAGTTCAGGTTGATGGTCCCCGTAATGCGCCTGCCTCCGTCACGAATGGGAAAGGCCACCGAGGCCAGCATATCATAAAGCTCGCCCACCGCTACGCCGTATCCCTGGCTTCGGGTGCGCACGATCTCCTGCAGCAGCTCGTCCCGGTCGATGATCGTATTGCGGGTATGGGGGACGATACGCGCCTTTGCGATCCACTCCATCAGCGCGTCCTGTTCCATCTGGGCCAGATGGAATTTCCCGGCGGCGGTACAATACACTGGACAGACCTGCCCCGGCGTAGGCTGCATCCCAAAGCTGATGTTTTCTCCCACACTGATGATGTGGATGATGGACGCCCCGTCGAATACCGTCAGTCCCACCTCACAGCCATACCGCATGGAAAAGTAATTCATGATGGGGATGATCCGGTCGATGGCGCCGTCCCGGTTGATGACATCGCCGGACAGGGCATACAGCTTGTACGTCAGATAATACTGCTTATTCGTATGCTGTTCCACGTACCCCAGGCCCTTCAGCCCGGTCAGGATACGGTGGACTGTGGCGGTGGACATGTCCAGCGCCGCCGATATCTCCTGGATGGAGAGCTTCCGCCCCATATCGCTCATGTACTCGATCACAGAAAAAATCTTCTGCATGGAGTCCTCATTACTGTTCATATTTCACCGCCGTCCCTACAGCCCAAAATTCTCCAGCGCCCTCTGGACATCTTCCGTGAAGGTGCTGCACATGTTTTCCTGATAGGTCTCCGGCAGCATACGGAAATTGAAGGTCCCGATCGCAGCCCCGCTCTGATCGTGAATGGGGAACGCCACTGCGTATACGATATCATACAGCTCGCCTTCGCTGACGCCGTAGCCCTGATCCCGGGTCCTCCGGATTTCCTGATAGAGCTGCTGCTTGTCAATGATGGTCCGTATGGTATGCGGCAGCAGCGCGCTCTCTTCGATCCAGCGGCTGAGCGCGTCCGGCGCCATCTGCGCCAGAAAAGCCTTGCCCGGCGCGGAGCAGTAGAGCGGAAACACCTGTCCGGGCCGCAGGCAGTCCTTTCCCAAATTAATGTTCCTCCCTACATTCAGGACGTGGATGATGGTGTCGTCCGCGAAGACCGTCAGCCCCACCTCGCAGCCGTAGCGCATGGCAAAGTAATTCATATAGGGGCTCATATCCTGCAGAAAGTTATCCCGGTTGAGGGACTTGCCGGCCACTTTATAGACCTTATAGGTCAGATAATACCGCTTGTTTTCATCCTGATCCACATACCCCAGTTCCATCAGGCCGTTCAGGAGCCGGTGCGCGGCGGCGCTTGTCAGGCAAAGCGCCCCGGCCAGTTCCTGGAGGGGAACTTTGCGCTTCTCCCTGCTCAGATATTCGACCACAGAGAAGGTCCTCTGCAAGGTGCTTTCATTGGAAGCTGCCATATGCTCCCTCCCTTTCTATTTCCAAGATTTTATCACAAGAAACGCCCAAAAAGCAAGGGAGGCGAGACCCCCGGAGCCTGATGCGCTTATGCCTCATCCATATCCCGCAGCGCGATCGCGCCGGTGGGGCAGGTCCGTACGCAGGCGGGTTCCAGACCGTGCCGCCAGCGCTCGATACAGCCGTCGCATTTGATCATCTTACCGTCGGTCCCGAATGAGGGCGCTCCATACGGGCAGGCCATGGCGCAGCTGTGGCAGCCGATGCAGTTGGTATTGTCATATATGGTCAGGTTGGTCTCCGGATCCTTTTTCAGGCATCCGGAGGGACACCCCGCGATACAGGGCGCATCATCGCAGTGCATGCAGGACACGGACAAGTAGCCCTCCCGTCCCAGCGCCTCTACGTCATAGATATGCCGCAGAGGGCACACCCCGGCCTCCACGTCGATATCGTGCTGATCCATACAGGCCACAGCGCAGGCCCCGCAGGCAGAGCACTTTTCGATTTCCAGCAGCAGACGCAGCTTCATGCTTTTCCGCCTCCCTTCCGGATGCGGCAGCGGACGCAGTTATAGCCCGGATAGCCCGAATAGGGGTCCAGATGGACGCTGCCTACCAGCTCGTTGGCATCCGCTTCCCGGTAGCCGTGATACATCTGAAGGCACCCTGGCAGGATCCGCGCGGTGGGGTTGGCCCGTACCGCAAGAGTCCCGGCGGTACTCTCGATGGTGATCCAGTCCCCCTCGCCCACGCCCAGGGCCGCGGCGTCCCCATCGTTCAGGTCGGCCATGGGATCGGGGCGGAGGGAGCGGGTCCAGGGTACCTCGTGCATCCGGCTGTGCAGCGCGAAGGGGAGCCGCGCGCCCACCGACAGCACCATGGGATACTCCTCCGGCTCCGCCCGGTCCCAGGGGGGCGTATAGGTAGGCAGCGGGCTCAATCCAGGGGCGTACCGCTCGATGCTGGTGGAATAGAGTTCAAATTTCCCGGTGGGGGTATCGTATCCCCGCGCGGTATAGGCGCCCGGCTCATAAGGCCTGGCGTCAGGCACCCTGACCGGCCGGTCCTCCCGGATGCAGTCGTCCAGGCTGAGGGCACAGTCTGAGAGCATCCAGCGCACACAGTTTTCATAGCCCGAGCGCAGCAGCGGGTCGTCCAGGTCCAGAACGTCGGCCAGCTCCTTGATGATGGTGGAATCCGGCCGGGCGGAATAGAGCGGCGCGATGACCGGTTTGATATAGGTGGCAAAGCCGCCGGGATACACTTTGAATTCCTCCCGCTCAAAGGATGTGCACACGGGCAGGACAATATCGGAGTGGCGGCACATGTCCGTCATAAACAGCTCCGCGCTCATGACAAATTCCAGCTCGTCCACCGCCTCCAGGATCTTGTGGGGCTCGGGGAACATACGGTGGTTGAGGCCGAAGGCCATGACAGCCTTGACGGGATAGGGCGTCCCCTCCCGGATCTGCCGGGTCAGGTCGGTCATCTGCCCCTCGTCCATAAAGTGCTCCCACAGCGGAAAGCGCCTGTCGCCGATGCGGGGCGGGGCATCCTTCGGCTTGGTGGCATGAGTGAATTCATGCTCCCGGGTCTGAAACCCGGCCCACTGGTGGGAATAGGTCTCCCCGATGGGAAAATTGCCGCCTTTTACGTCGTAGTTGCCGGTAATGGCACTCAGGCTCATAATGGCGCGGAAGGTCTGGTAGCCGTTGCGGTGATGGACGATGGGCGCGCCGCTCTGGCTGATGCAGGAGGGCTTATTGGTGGCATACCACTCCGTGGCCCGCTCGACGTCCTTTGCCGCCAGGCCGGTAATCTCACAGACCCGCTTCAAGTCAAACTGCCGGACGTAGCCGGCGTATGCCTCGAACCCGTGGACATGGTGCTCCACATAATCCCGATCCACCCAGCCGTTGTCGATGATAAGCTTCCCCATGCCCAGCGCCAGGGCTCCGTCGGTGCCCGGCCGGATACGCAGGTGCAGGTCGGCCAGCTTGGTGGTCATGGGGGTGACCCGCGGGTCAATGACCACGATCTTCTGCCCCCGCTCCTTCACCTCATAGAGCTGCCGCAGCTGAGTCGGTTTGGAGTGGTAGGGATTGACCGCCCAGGCCATGAAGGTGGCTGCGTTTTGCACGTCGTAGGCGGAAAAGGTGCCGACCATATCCTTCCACGCCTCCACTGTGGCCATGTGACAGGTGGAGGACTCCGACCCGAAGTTGGGGGAGCCGAAGGAATGGGCCAGCCGCTGGAGGAAAGAGCGGTACCATTTGGCGTAGCCGGAATAGAACAGCACCGACTCCGGCCCATAGGCCGCTTTGAGCTGCTTCAGCCGCGCAGCGATCTCCCGGTAAGCCTCCTCCCAGGAGATCTCCTCGAACTGGCCGCTGCCCCGGGGACCCGTCCGGCGCAGCGGCGTTTGAATGCGGTCGGCGCGGTAGATATACTGCCGGTTGGCATGCCCCTTGGGGCACAGGTTCCCATTGCTGACCGGATAGTCCGGTGTTCCCTCGATCTTGACGACCCGGCCGTCCTTCACATACGCGTCGATTCCGCAGTGAAACAGCGGCTCGCATACGGAACAAAACGTGTGTTTGACCTCGATCCCGGTCTCCTTGCAGGGGATCTTCGCCTTTTGCAGGCGCTCCAGTTCCGTCATGTTCCTTCCCCTCCCATCAGCAGTTCCGTCAGCTCCCGGGGAAGGCCGCTTTTCAGGAGAACGGCCTTCATCTGCGCATCCGCGGGCGTATCGTGCCGGTACAGGGCCCGCAGCATGTAATTTTTTACGGCGCCGCTGTTTTTGAACAGATTCAGCAGGTTGATACAGCGGACCCGGCCGTCCGAAATGGTGGCCTCGGCGTACTGCCGTCCCTTGTCCACGAAGACCCGCCGCTCACCCGGCAGGCTCTTGTCTCCAAAGGAGACAAAGTCCATATCCATAAAGTGGGTGATGTTGTGAAGCAGGTTGCCGGGATAGGCCGCATCCAGTCCGGCCATGTTTTTCCCGGCCGTCTCTCCCTGACACACCGCGTTGGCCCACAGGCCGATGAGGCGGGTCCCCTCGATGGAGAGGTCGCGGCCCTGACAGCAATCCCCCGCCGCAAACAGGTCCGGCACGCTGGTTTGCATATGCTCGTCCACCACAACGCCCCGGTCGATCTCCACCTGCTCCGGCGCAAGGCAGTCCAAGGCGGTCCGGGTGCCGATGCAGACCACGACTGCGTCCACGATCTCCCGATCCCCGCCGGAGAAGCTCACCTCCGCCCGGCCGTCCTGTTCGCAGGCCCCGGTGGTCTTTTCCCCAAAGCGCAGGACGATCCCCCTTTCCCGGAGCTCGCCCTCGATCCGCCGGCTGGTCTCCGCAAAGGCGGCGGTCGGAAAAATGTGGGGCGCCAGATCGGAAAGCACCACCTCGATGCCCCGCTCCTCCAGCAGTTCCACGATCTTGATGCCCACCATGGAGGCACCTACGACCAGTACCCGCCGGAGCGTTCCCCCCGCCAAGGCTTCCTTGAGCCGCACCGCGTCCTCCACCGAGCGCATGGAAAAGATCCTCTCGTCGGGCAGCGTGCCCACCGGCGGCACGAAGGCCCGCGCGCCGGTGGATACCAGGATCTTGTCATAGGTTTGCACCGTCCCGTCTGTCCGCCGGAGGGTCCTGGCCCCGGCGTCGATGGAGGCCGCCGTGCATTGGTCAAACAGCGTAAAGGAGAGCTCCTGTTTCAGCTGCTCCATGCTTCCGAAGGGAAACATAGCTTCATAGGGGATCTTCCCCTTCACGTAATAAGTAGTCAGCATCGGGTTATAGGGCGGCAGCCCGGTATCGCTGTACACATCTACCGCCGCGCTGCAGCCGGCCGCGCGGAGTGCCTTGAGTGCATGGCAGCCTGCGCAGCCGAACCCTACGATTGCAAAACGCTCCATTCAAACGCTTCCTTTCCGGATTTGCGGCTCCTATTTCATCAGGTTGGGCAGCCAGGTCACCAGCCCCGGGAAAAGCAGCAGCAGCGCCACCACGACAAGCTGTATGCCCATCCACGGTGCAGAGGCCCGGAAAATCTGGCCCAGAGACGCGTCCGGGACGCAGCCCTTCAGCACGTAGACGTTCAGGCCCACGGGCGGGGAGAGCAGGCTGACCTGGATCATAATGATGACCATGACGCCAAACCAGATGGGATCCACGCCCAAGTTGCTCATGATGGGGTAGAAGATGGGGATGGTCAGCAGGATCATACCCATGGTGTCGAAGAACATGCCCAGAGGGATGTAGACCAGCAGCATCAGGATTATGGTAGCCATCATCGGCATCTGAGAGCCGATAAACAGATTGGAGAAGGCAGACGCAAACCCGCATCGGGTCAGGAAGAGCTGGAACACCGCCGCGCCGACCGAGATCAGCATGATCATGCAGGTCATCTTCACGGTGTCCACCAGGGCGGATCTGATCCCCTTCCAGCTCAGATTCTTCTTGATGGCCGCGATCACGACGGCGCCCAGGCAGCCCACCGCAGCGGCCTCGGTAGCGGTGGCGATGCCCAGATAGATGGAGCCGATCACACCGCCGAACAATACCACGATCGCCCAGATGCCCTTGAGTGAACGCAGTTTTTCCCGCAGGGGGACCTTTTTCGAGGACACGGGAGCGAGCTTTGGGTTGATGGCGCAGCGGATGCCCAGATAGGCCAGCATGGCCACCGCCATGATGACGCCGGGGAGTACGCCGCCCAACAGGATGCGGCCCACGGACTGCTCGGTGGTGATGGCGTACATCACCGCCGGGATGGAGGGCGGGATCAGAATGCCCAGGGTGCCTGCGCCGGCAATGGTGCCCAGGCTGAGACGGCGGTCATACCCATAGCGGTCCATCTCCGGCAGTGCGATGCGGGTCATGGCGGCCACCATGCCCACGGAGGAACCGGTGGTGGCGGCAAAGCCCGCGCAGGCGAACACCGTAGCCATGCCAAGCCCGCCGGGAAGCCGGCCCAGCAGCTTATAGCCGGTATCGTACAGCTCGGTGGTAATTCCCGCCTCGTTGGCCAGGTTTCCCATTAGGATAAACATGGGGATGGCCACCAGCGTAAAGGAGGAAATGGCGCTGACCGGCGTGGTGGCCAAGGCGTAGTTGGCCAGTACCGTCCCCTTGGTCAGCAGCAGTCCTCCGGCCCCTACGATAAACATGGAGATCCCGATGGGGACCCGCAGCAGCATCAGTACGATCAGCGCCACCAGCGCAATCAGTCCGATCAGCAAAGGATTCATAACTTTTCCTCCTCCATCAGGCCGTTATTTCCGCCTTGGCCCAGAGCGAGCTTTACGGCATCCACAGTATCCAGGATCAGCTGCAGCAGCATGGCGGTGATCCCTAGGGCGATAGTAAACTTCAGCACATACACCGGCATTTTCATGGCGGAGAGCTGGATCTCCTTGATCGCCCAGGATTCTCCAAATGCCCGCCAGATGCACACGGCAAAGCAGAGAAACAGTGCGTCGCACAGCAGATAGGCGATTACGTCAACGACCCGCCTGGTCTGCTGCCCCAGCCGGTCATACAGCAGCTCCACACAAATGTGTCCTTTTTCCTTCTGGGTATAGGAAAAACCGAAATAGGCCGCCGTCACATACAGATAAATGGCGATCTCGCTCACCCCAAGGATGGGGGAGTGGAACACATTGCGCGCCACCAGCTCCGCCGTCATGATGATCCAGATCAGTGCGATCAGCAACGCCGACAGAAGTCCGAAGAAATCGGGTACCTTCCGCAAAAGTTTCATACAGTCGCTCCTTCCGTCTTTTAAAAGGGCGGGAGACCCCTTTGGGAGTCTCCCGCCGGATCCGCCGCAGGCTGCGGTCACTCGTAGACCTGATAGGCGATATCGTCCGGGGCATACTTGGCCACCAGTGCCTGATAGGTGTCCAGGATCTCCTGGCCGTTATACCCGTAAGAGGTAGCGGTATCCACAAACTCCTGGGCGTCTACTGCCAGCTTTTCCGCCCACTTGTCCCGCTCCTCCTTGGGGAGGACGATCACTTCGCCGCCGGCATCTTCAATGGCCTGGATGGAGTCCTTGATGGCCCCGCCCATCCACGTTTCGCTGGAATACTCGTCCACGAAGCGCTCATAGACCGTCTGGAAGGCCTGCTTATAGGCCTCGGGCAGCTTGTCATAGACCGCCTTATTCATGTAGATGCTGGAGGTGGTGTACATGCCGTAGCCGGTATAGATAAAGTAGTCGCTGATCTCCTGGAGCTTGTAGGAGACCGCCAGGGTGACGGGGATCCCGGTGGCGGCGTCCACGGTCTTGCGCTCCAGGGCCTCATAGATCTCGTTGGCGGCCATGGCCACGGGGGTCGCGCCCAGCTTGGTCATATCCGCATTGACCGCGCCCATGGCCCGGATCTTCAGGCCCGTCAGATCGTTCAGGGACTCAATCTTCAGGTTCGAGCACATGGCCAGCTCGCTGGGGGCCACGACGCCCAAGTTCACCACGTTCTGAGCGGCGCACATCTCCCGGAAGGGGGCGTAGGTCTGGAACATCTCATACAGGGCCTTGTTGGTCACCCACTCGGACGTGGTCGTATAGGGGATGGTGGCCACGAACGTGGGATAGAACTGCGTCTCGAAAAATCCCTCCGGGACAAAGGCGATGTCCGTCAAGCCCTCGGATACGGACGTCAGGGAATCGGTGGCGCTGACCAGGGACCCTGCAAAATAGTACTCAAACGTAAGCAGGCCGCCGGTCTCCTTGGATACTTCTTCAAAGAAGTATTTCAGCGAGGCGCCGTCCACACCGGTCTCAGGCAAATGCGTCGCAAAGGTCAGCGTCATAGGATCCGGCTGCTCTCCCGAAGGCGCGCCGCTTTCGGCTGCCGGTGCGCCGGTCTGCGGCGCAGGCGTGCCGCTTTCCCCCGACGTCTGTCCACCGCAGCCGCCCAGCGCCGCCAAAAGGGTCAACAACAGGAACAGGGCGAGACTTCTCTTACCGATCGTTTTCATAACATCCTCCTCTACAAGTCGTTTCCATTCCTTCTATTGTAAATATCCTTCTGGCTTCAGAACGATATTAACAAACAGCTTAAAATTTATATTTTTTATTTTTTCGATATTTTATCTATTTGAATGAAATAATTATTTTGTTCAAATAATTTATAGCATATTCCCCTCAGCATGTCAACAGGGAAACCACAATTTTCTACCCACAAAATAGATATTTTGCACTACTCTCCTCTTTTTCGCGCTGCTTCTCTATTGCAGCAAAAGAAGCCGTCTGATTTCACTCTTTTTTGCCACAAAAAAGTCCCGCCCCGCCGGGAGGGCTCCCGTTCTGAACCGGCTGAACCTTATTCCGCTGCAAGTGCGGAACCGCGCGCACAACACGGCCCGGCACACAGGGCCCGGATCAAGTCGTGCATCCGGTGGCCCTCGGTTTTCCCGCTTCCACTTCTCCGCCGCGCCAACCAACGCTGTCTCCGGTCCTTTTCCTGTCTTCCGCTTGACCGTCCCCCAGGGGGATACTGCCCATGGAGCTGCAGCGCAGCTTGGGCGGGAAGGCCCTGCCGCTGCCAGCGTCACACCCCGCCCAGCGGACCTGCTGCCCCGCGCTATCTGAGAGAAGGGCAGCCATTCCCCCACGGTGCAGTATTTTTTGACAGACGCGCTCTTTTCGGATATAATACGGATATATTGCGCCTGAATTGACCACGTCCGGGGGGATGTGGCCGTTTTTCGGCATCAACCGGTCCGGAGGGGATCCCATGCCGCGCTGTAAATCCGAGCGCAGCTGCCGCTGCGCTTTTGCCGTTACGCCCCCATAAGGGCGCTCTTCTCAATCTCCCTGTGCGTTCTTACACGCCCAAGGCAGCAAACCGCCCCATCTGCGTGCCAATCGGCGCGTGGGCTGATCCCGGCCCCGCGCCCTGTTCTGGAGGTTATCCGCTATGTCTCAGTATCAATCCGAAATCAATCGCCGCCGCACCTTTGCCATCATCAGCCATCCGGACGCGGGCAAGACCACGCTGACGGAAAAATTCCTGCTCTACGGCGGGGCCATTGCCCAGGCCGGTATCGTCAAGGGCAAGAAGAATTCCCGCGCCGCCACCTCCGACTGGATGGAGATCGAGAAGCAGCGCGGCATCTCCGTCACCTCCTCGGTAATGCAGTTCCAGTACGAGGGCTTCTGCATCAATATTCTGGATACCCCCGGCCACCAGGACTTCTCCGAGGACACCTACCGCACCCTGATGGCCGCCGATTCCGCCGTAATGGTCATTGACGCCGCCAAGGGTGTGGAGGCCCAGACCCGCAAGCTCTTTAAGGTCTGCGCCATGCGGGACATCCCCATTTTCACATTTATAAACAAAATGGACCGGGAAGCCCGGGATCCCTTTGAGCTGTGCGAGGAGCTGGAAAAGGAGCTCGGTCTGGAAACCTACCCGGTCAACTGGCCCATCGGCTGCGGCAAGGAATTTCAGGGCGTCTATGACCGGGGCAGGGGCGAGATCATCCACTTCACCTCCAACGGCGGCGCCAAGGCGGCCACCGCCACGGAAGTGCTTCTGGACGATCCCAACCTGGACGCGCTCATCGGGCCGCGGCTGCACGCCCAGCTCTCCGACGACATCGAGCTGCTGGACGGCGCGGCGGCGGAGTTCGACCTGGAGCGCGTGCGCCACGGCAAGCTCTCTCCCGTGTTCTTTGGCTCCGCTCTCACCAACTTCGGCGTGGAGCCGTTTCTGGAGGAGTTCCTGCGCATGACTACCGCTCCGCTGCCCCGAACGGCCGGAGAACTGGTGGTCGACTGCATGGACGACGACTTCTCCGCCTTCGTCTTCAAGATCCAGGCCAACATGAACAAAGCCCACCGGGACCGCATCGCCTTCCTGCGGGTGGTATCCGGCCGGTTCGACGCGGACAAAGAGGTCTACCATGTCCAGGCCGGTAAGAAGATCCGCCTTTCCCGGCCCCAGCAGCTCATGGCCGCCGAACGGGAGATCATTGAGGAGGCCTACGCCGGCGATATCATCGGCGTGTTCGACCCGGGCATCTTCTCCATCGGAGATACCCTGTGCGCTCCGGGTAAAAAATTCCGGTTCGACCCCATCCCCACCTTTGCCCCCGAGCATTTCCGCCGGGTGCGCAGTCTGGACACCATGAAGCGCAAGCAGTTTTTGAAGGGCATGGAGCAGATCGCCCAGGAGGGCGCCATCCAGATCTTCAAAACGCCCTATACCGGCATGGAAGAGGTCATCGTGGGGGTGGTGGGCACCCTTCAGTTCGACGTGCTGGAGTACCGCTTAAAGAACGAGTACAATGTGGAACTCTATATGGAGGGCCTGCCCTACGAATATCTGCGCTGGATCCGGAGCGCGGACGGCGAGCCGGTGAAGGAGGAGAACCTCATCCTGGGCACCGACGTAAAGCTGGTGGAGGACTATAAGGGCAATCAGCTGCTGCTGTTTGGGTCTCAATGGGCCATCGGCTGGACCCAGGAGCGGAACCGGGATCTGACCTTCTATGAATTCGGCGGCGGGATCGCCTGAATGCAAGCCAAGACCACGCGTGAAACGCGTGGCTTGAACAAGCCCTAAAAGGGCATGGTGAGGCCAGCGCCGAAACGACGCCGGCTTTCGCCCCGCGAAAGTCGCTAAAGCGGGCAAAACAGGTCCCCGGCATCCAACTGGATGCGGGGACCTGTTTTGCGCACCTCTTCCGCCGTCGGCGGATAGACTGGAATAAAAGGAGGGCCTTGCATGCAGGAGACCAATTCGCGGCAGACACTCTGCAGCCAATTAAAAACAGTGGACGCCTCTTTGCTGTTTCTGCTGTTCATCATTCTTTCCGTCGTGCTGTCCTACGCCGCCGTTGGGATACAGCGCCGCCAACTGGCAGATACGCTAGCCGGAAACACGCAGGCCGCGGCGGCGCTGCCGCCGGTCTTTCCGATCCGCTGCTGCGCCAGCGCCCTGGTAATCGGCGCCCTGGGCTTTTTCCTGTGTCTGGCTCTGACCGCCTGGCAGCAGGCTTTCCAGGGCGACGACCCCGTCGCCCGAAAATCAGCCGCCGCCAACCTGTGCGCCTCTGTGCTGGTCCTGGCGGCCGCCCTGCTGCGGCTGGACGATCTGCTCTTTTTGCAGCGATGCCAGCCCGCTTTGGAAGAAAGCGACGACCTGCCCGTTTAAGCGGTGCAAAAGGGGGACAGGAAATCCTGTCCCCCCCCCCCCGGTATCCTATTTCGGCAGCTCTCCCACCCGGAAGAAGGTGAAGCTCCCGCAGGCCAGCGGCTTCCCGGCCGTGTCGGTGATGGTTACGTCGCACACCACGATCGTGCGCCCCGCCTTCCGGACCTCGGCGGCACAGCGGACCTCCCCCTTCTGAGCAGGCGCGAGAAAATTCAGGTTGCTGCTCAGGGTCACATACTGTCCGCCCAGCCCGTGGGCGGCACAGCCCGCTATGGTGTCCGCCAGGGTGACCAGGCAGCCCCCGTGGACGATACCGTTGGGGTTCAGGCTGCTCTCGTCCGCATGCAGGACGCCCTCGGCGCAGCCCTGCTCGATCCTTGTGACAAAAATACGGCTGTTGGTGGAAAACGTGCCCGCTTGATTGACCCGCTCCAGCAGCTTACTGTAAAAATCCATCGAGTATCTTCTCCTCTGCCTCCTGCTCCGTCAGGCCCAGAGTCATAAGCTTGAGGATCTGATCTCCCGCAATGCGGCCGATGGCCGCCTCATGGATCAGCTGGGCGTCTACGCTGTTGGCCACAATGGCCGGGATGGAGGAAATTTTGGCCTGCCCCATGATGATGGAATCACACTGCACATGACCAAAGCACTTTGCATTGCCGGTCATCCTGGGATAAAATACCTGTCTGGAGCCGTCCTGGGCCACGGAGCGGGAGATGACCCGTCCGTTGGCGTCCGCTCCGTCCAGAATGATCTCCATATCGCTCTCGGCGGTCTGGTCGCCGTGGGTCAGCAGTTTTTCCGTAATGACGACCTCGGCTCCCCTGGCAGCCACGACCTTGGTCTCCCGCTTGGTGGAGTCCACGCCCCGGATCTGGGTGGTCTCCATGTGGATGGACGCCCCTTCTTCCAGATATACCACCGTCCGGGGATTCATGACGCGCTTTCCCGTGCCCGGTCCCTCGCCGTAGTGGCGCTCCACATAGCGGACTTTGGAATTCTTCCCCACGTAAAAGGTATGCTCCCCATCGTGCTGGCTGGTCTCACAGCCGGTATTGTGGATGCCGCAGCCGGCCACGATGTCCACGTCGCAGTCCTCTCCGATGAAAAAGTCGTTATATACCATCTCGGACATACCGGTCTGGGTAATGATGACCGGGATGTGGACCGACTCGTTCCGGGTACCGGACTTGATGCGGATATCGATGCCCGGCTTGTCCGGCTCGGTCTTGGTGGTGATCTCGATATTGGCGGTGCTCGCGCGGGAGTCCAGCTGCCCGTTGCGGCGGATGTTGTAGGCCCCCTGAGGGGTCTTCTCCAACTCCGCGATCTCCTTCAGGAGTTTCCAATCGGTGTGATTCACTGTGCCGCCCCCTCCGTCATATAGCTGCACCCGGACAGGGTGTTGGCCAGGATCTGAGGGAATATTTCTTCCTTGGGCCCGTATTTGCTCACCCGGCCGTCGCTGATCATCACGATCTCATCCGCCAGATTGATGATCCGCTCCTGATGGGAGATGATGAGCAGGGTGGCTTCCCGCCGCCGGTGGATGGCCTGGAAGGTCTCGGTCAGCTTGGCGAAGGACCACAGATCAATGCCCGCCTCCGGCTCGTCGAAGATCATCAGCCCGGCCTTGCGGGCCAGAATGGTGGCGATCTCAATGCGTTTGACCTCGCCGCCGGAGAGGGATGCGTCCACCTCCCGGTCGATATAGTCGTGCGCGCACAGGCCCACCTTGGTCAAGTACTGGCAGCCCTCCTCCCGGGTGAGGGAGTCGCTGCCCGCCGCCAGCGCCAGCAGGTCCTTGACCTTCAGCCCTTTGAACCGCGGAGGCTGCTGGAAGCCGTAACTGATCCCCAGCCGCGCCCGGCCGGTGATATCCATCTGCGTGATATCGGCGCCGTTCCAGAGGATGCTTCCCCCCGTGGGCTGCACCAGGCCCATAATCGCCTTGGCCAAGGTGGTCTTGCCGCCCCCGTTGGGGCCGGTGATGACCACCAGCTTGTAGTCCTCCACCGTCAGGGAAACGTCGTTGAGGATGCCCAGTTCCTGGCCGGACTCCCCCTCCACCTGGTAGCTGAGGCCCTTGATTTCCAACATAAGCCGTTGCTCCTTTGTACATGGTGATTTCCGTGATTAAATATTGTAACATGCCCATCCGGAAAAAACAAGTATGTCCGCCGTTTCCCGGCCTCCTCCGGGGCATCCGGTCCGGATGGCGCATAGTATGGCTTAGATTCTATGCAGATTAGGAGGCAAATCCATGGAACAAGATAAACTGCCCTGCACCCCGCCCGATTCCCCGGACTACCCCTGCGACCGGGAGGTCTTTGAGCGGGTCTGGCGGCGGGTCATGCCGGAGGATCGGCCCGACTGCCCCTTCGTGCTGGATGAAGCAGCCGCCGCCCAGCCCGCGGCAGAAGCCGCGTCCCTCCCGGAAGGCCCTGCGGCCACCGCCGCCGCGCCCGGGGTCCTGTCCGTTCCGGCCATGCGCCCCGCCATGCCCATGCCCATGCCCCAGGAGGAGTCCGGCTGCGCGCCGGAACACGACGTACCCTGTCTGGGCGCGGCCTCGGCCGTATACGGCGCCCAGCTCCAGCAGTACATAGACCACGAACTGGCCGACTGGCGGACGTATCAGCTTCTCTCCCGGCGGGCCACAGGCACCGGCGGCAAGGTCCTCTCCACGATGGCCGCGGACGAGCGCCGCCACGCCAAGCGTTTGTCCACCGCGTATTTCCTGATCTCCGGCGTGCGCTACTGGCCGGTGGAGCGTCCGGCCGCCGCCCTTGCCTGCGCCTTTCCCGCCGCCCTGCGGGAACGCTTTGCGGAAGAGCAGCGGGGCGAGCTCTCCTATCTGGCCGCGGCGGAGGAGACCGGAGACCCCTGTCTGCGGGAGCTCTATCTGGAGCTGGCCGGGGATGAAAACGCCCACGCCTGGCTGCTGCGCGGCATTCTGGAGCAGCTGTAGCACGGTAGGGGCGGGTGTCACACCCGCCCCTCAGCCTGCACTCCGATGGTAAGGAAAACCGGACGGCCCAGACCCGCCTCATCCAAAAACCACGCCGTATGCATCAGCGGCCCGCCTTCCGGGGCAAGGTCGTAGACGGTGCGTTTCACGCCGCCGTCCTCGTCCCGCTCGGCCACCAGCACCCACTGGGTCTGCGGCAGAAGGGATATCGACTCCTCCGCCCGGCTTCCGTCCAGCACGCAGGCCGCCAGCGGTTCGTCCGAGCCGCCGTACTGGGTGACCGTTACCGTCTGCAGCGGCTGAACGGCCTGCAGGGAGACCTCCACGGAGAAGGAGGTGCTGTGCGTCTCGCCGTTCTCCGTTACGCTCTGCTGCCAATGTTCCGTGACGGTCATGCCGCCCGCCCCGCCGTAGCTGTTGCCGCTGCCGTCCAGATAGAGGCGCCCGTCCTCCGTCTGATACACCCGGTAGAGGGTAACAAAGCGCTCTTCCTCTCCCGCCCGGAAATAAACGGTGCCGGAGATGGTTTCCTCCTCCCCCTGGTCCGTCGACTTGTAGGCCATGTTCGGATGCGCCAGCTCCACGCTGCTGCTGTTCACCAGGTCTCCGTTTTCCTCCACACTCTGATAGAGGAAGCAGTTACGCCCCTCCAGACCGGGGAAGTCATACCGGCCCCGCTCCGCGTCGTACACCCCGAACAGCACGCTGCGCGGGAACGACAGCGCCCCAAAGCGCCCGGTATCCAGCGTCTGACTGCCGTATTCCGTCCAGCTGCCGTCGTCATAAGGGGTCTGCCTTGCACCGAACGCCACATGGAAGCCCACAAAGCGGTCCGCCTGCCCCTCCGGCCCCGGCGCGGCCAGCGGCACGGTCCCCAGAGCCGCCAGCACCGCCGCGGCCGCCGCAAGCAGCGCCAGGCGCCTACCCATCCGTTTCATCATCCTCCTCCAATCTTCCGTCAAAATGCAGAATATCGCCCACGTCACAGTCCAGGTAATAACAAATGCGGTTGATGGTATGGAACCGCACGCCGCTTGCCTTCCCGCTGCGCAGGATGGAAAGGTTTGCCTCGGTGATGCCGACCTTGGCGCACAGCTCCTTGGCCGTCATGCCCCGCGCCTTGAGCACATCGCTCAGAGATACCCGTATGGCCATGGCGCGCCCTTAAATAATGCTCTGGTTGTCGTCGTGGATAGCCTTGCCCTGTTGAAAGTAGCGGCACAGCAGAAAGAGCGCCGCTGAGAGCGCCACGCTCACCAACGGCAGGGTCATGGTAAACGAGACCTTCCGCAGCTGGGGCAGCAGGAGCAGCTGGAGCAGGTTGCCGCCCACGCACAGGAGGATGGCGCATTGGGCCGTCCGGCGGCAGCGCTCCGCGGTGATCCGGCAAAGCTCCACCGTCTCCGCCCCGAAGGGCTCCCGCTCCAGTGCCCGGGCCAGCCGGGCGCCCCACAGGAGTACCGCCGCCCCCAGGAAGCTGGGCGTCAGCCCCAGCAGCGTCAGGACAGCGCCAACTCCGTTGGTGCGCGCCGCCCCCGCCGGATCGCCGGTGTTGCCCGCGGTCACCGCCGCGGCCTGGGCCAGAAAGCCGCTCAGCGCCCCCCATACGGCCAGGAACACCAGCAGCGCCGCCGCGCCGGTCAGCAGGCCCCGGAACAAGCGGGACAGCCCCGCCTCCTTCTCCAGGCGCCGCAGCAGACGGAGCACCGCGTATCCGGCCAGGGTGGCAAACAGGGCGCCCCCCGCCGCCAGCGCCCAAACGCCGGTGAGCTCCAACGTCTCCTGTCCGATCAGGGCGGCCCGATTGGCAAGCCGGTAGAGGCTGTACAGAAGCTGGGCGGCCAGCAGCAGCAGCGCGTCCTCCCAGTACAGCCTGCGCCTGCGCCGCTGATACCACAGCCATCCCAACGGCAGTCCTGCCGCCGCCAGGCAGATGGCCCAGGCGGCCAGATTTCCGGCGTATCCCAGTCCGGAGAGCGCGCGCAGGCCATCCCCAATGCCGTCAATCAAGCCCAGCCCGGCCCGCAGTCCCATCCCCCACTCCGTCAGGCCGGCCAGCACCGCTCCCAGCGCGGCCGCCGCGGTCAACAGGAGCGCCTCCCGTTTTGTCATGTGCTCTCCCTCCAAATTATCGTTTTGCAATAATTTCTTTTTCAGTTTAGCGGAACTATTATCGTTTGTCAATCATTTTTTTGACGCCAAAAGGCCCCCATCCAAGTCATGGATGGGGGCCTTTTGCTGGATCAGATGCTCTCCGGATCGTCCAGGCGGCCGCCAAAGGCCTCCACGGCCCTGGCGTCCTCCTCCCGCTTCTCCTCAATGGCTTCCTTGAGAAGCATATCCTTGACCTTCATCAGTCGGATCGTGGAAGAGCGTTCGTTTTCATCCAGCTTCATGGAGATATACTTGATGGCCTCCTGCATCTGAGGGATCTTCACATACTCCAGCGCGTTGACGCGCCGCCGGGTCTTCTCGATCTCCTCCGCCAGCAGCTGGGAGGTCTTTTCGATCTGGGCCAGGCGCAGCATATCCTGAAAGATTCCGGAAAGGGCGTCCACCGCGTCGTCCAGTTCGCCCGAAGTGGTGGCAAAGCCGTAGGGATAGATCTCCCCGGCGTCGTCGCTCTTGGTCTTGAACTGATAGACGGGCACGTTCACGGACATGACGTTCTGGAAGGTCATGTCCAACTCCACGCTCTGTTTGGGGTAGAGCAGGGACTGCTCCAGCATCTCGGAGGACATGACCGCCGAGGCCACGGTGAAGGAGCCGTGGGCCCGGATCAGGGCCGCCTCCACCTTGGCGCGGAGCGCCCGGTTCTCCCGCACGACGTCCATAAACTGCTTCATCAGCTCATCCCGCTTGTCTTTGAGCAGCTTATGGCCCCGGATCGAGGTCTTGAGCCGGCCCTTCAGCCGGGTCAGCTCCTGCCGGGTGGGGTTTACGTTAATTGCGGGCATGACTTACCCCTCCTTTTTCGGGAGGTATTTGTCGATCAGCTCCGGCTTGATGCGTTTGAGCTCCGCCTTCGGGAGGATGGAAAGCAGCTCCCAGCCCAGGTCCAGCGTCTCTTCGATCGAGCGGTTTTCGTCGGTGCCCTGGGAGACATAGCGCTTTTCAAACTCGTCGGCAAACCGGGCGTACAAAAGGTCGGTGGGGGACAGGGCCGCCTCGCCCAGGATGGACATGAGTTCCTTGTTCTCCTTGCCGGTGGAATAGGCGGCAAAGAGCTGGTTCATGGTCCCCGCGTGATCCTCCCGGGTCTTACCGGGGCCCACGCCCTTGTCCTTCAGGCGGGACAGGGAGGGCAGCACGTCCACCGGGGGATTGACGCCCTTGCGGTAGAGCTCGCGGCTGAGGATGCTCTGCCCCTCGGTGATATACCCGGTCAGGTCGGGGATGGGGTGGGTCTTGTCGTCCTCGGGCATGGTGAGAATGGGGATGAGGGTGATGGAGCCGCTCTTGCCCAGCTGACGGCCGGCCCGCTCGTAAATGGTGGCCAGGTTGGTGTACAGATAGCCCGGATAGCCGCGGCGGCCGGGGACTTCCTTCTTGGCCGCCGACACCTCGCGCAGGGCCTCGGCGTAGTTGGTGATATCGGTCATGATGACCAGTACGTGCATGCCCTTCTCAAAGGCCAGATATTCCGCGGCGGTGAGGGCCATGCGGGGTGTGGCGATACGCTCCACAGCGGGGTCGTTGGCCAGGTTGGTAAAGAGCACGGTGCGGTCGATGGCGCCGGTACGGCGGAACTCCTCCACGAAGAAGTTGGACTCCTCAAAGGTGATGCCGATGGCGGCGAAGACCACGGCGAAATTGCCCGCGTCGTCCCCCAGCACCTTGGCCTGGCGGGCGATCTGGGCCGCCAGGGCCGCGTGCGGCAGGCCGGAGCCGGAGAAAATGGGCAGCTTCTGTCCGCGCACCAGGGTGTTCAGGCCGTCGATGGTGGAAATGCCGGTCTGAATAAACTCGTTGGGGTAGTCCCGGGCGGCCGGGTTCATGGGCAGGCCGTTGATGTCCCGGAACTCCTCGGCCAGGATCTCCGGTCCGCCGTCGATGGGACGGCCCATGCCGTTGAACACCCGCCCCAGCATGTCGCCGGATACGCCCAGCTCCAGCGGGTGGCCCAGAAAACGGATCTTGGACTCGGCCAGGTTGATGCCGGCAGATGCCTCGAACAGCTGCACAACGGCGTTGTCGCCGTTGACCTCCAGCACCTGGCAGCGGCGGGTGCTGCCGTCGGGCAGCTCGATCTCGCCCAGCTCGTCATAGGTGACGCCGGAGACCTTGCGCACCACCATCAGGGGGCCGTTGATCTCCTGTATGGTACGGTATTCACGGATCATTCCTCAGCACCTCCCTTGGCGGCGGCCGCTTCGATCTGCTCGGCCATCTCGCGGGCCATGTCCGCATAAACGGCGGGATATTCGCTGTCGGGTACGCTCTTGGCCCGGCCCATCTTTTCCCGGAAGGGGATCTCGAACAGGTCGGCCACCCTGGCGCCCTTCTCGATGGCGGCGCGGCAGAGCCGGTCATACTCCAGGATCATGCCCAGCATCTTGTCCTGCCGGTCATAGCTGGAGTACCAGTCCACCTCCAGAAAGCCGTTCTGCTGGAGGAAGTCCTCCCGCAGCATCTTGGCCGTCTCCAGGGTCAGCTGGTCGGCGGCGGAGAGGGAGTCCTTGCCCACCAGCTGCACGATCTCGTTGAGGCTGGCCTCCTCCTGAAGGATGGACATGGACTTATCGCGATTGATCATGAACTGCTTGCCCAGGTGCTCGTCATACCAGGGCTTGAGGGAGTCCAGATACAGGGAATAGGAATTGAGCCAGTTGATGGCGGGGAAATGGCGGCGGTAGGCCAGCGAGGAATCCAGCGCCCAGAACACCTTGACGATGCGCATGGTAGCCTGGCTCACGGGTTCGCTCAGGTCGCCGCCCGGGGGGGAGACCGCGCCCACGGCGGTCAGGGAACCCCGGCGGCCGGCGTCAGAGCCGATGCACGCCACCATGCCGGCCCGTTCGTAGAACTGGGCCAGGCGGGAGGACAGATAGGCGGGGTAGCCCTCTTCGCCGGGCATCTCCTCCAGGCGGCCGGACATCTCGCGCAGGGCCTCGGCCCAGCGGGAGGTGGAGTCGGCGATGACGGCCACATCATAGCCCATGTCCCGGAAATACTCGGCGATGGTGATGCCGGTGTAGATCGACGCCTCACGGGCGGCCACGGGCATGTCGGAGGTGTTGGCGATGAGCACCGTCCGCTTCATCAGGGACTCGCCGGTACGCGGGTCCACCAGTTCGGGAAACTCCCGCAGCACGTCGGTCATCTCATTGCCGCGCTCGCCGCAGCCGATGTAGATGACGATATCCACGTCCGACCACTTGGCCAGCTGGTGCTGCATGACGGTCTTGCCCGAGCCGAAGGGGCCGGGGATGGCGGCGGTGCCGCCCTTGGCCACGGGGAACATGGCGTCCACGATCCGCTGGCCGGAGAGCAGGGGCGTCCTGGGGGGGTACTTGTGCCGGTAGGGCCGCCCCACACGGACGGGCCACTTCTGCACCATGGTCAGCTCGTGGCGCGCCCCGTTTGCGTCCACCAGCACGGCCACCGTATCCAGCACCGTGAAGGCGCCGGACTGGATGGACTCGATGGTTCCGCTCATGTTGGGGGGAACCATGATCTTATGGAGCACCACGCTGGTCTCCTGCACGGTGCCCAGCACATCGCCGCCGGTGACCTGGTCGCCCGGTTTGGCCACGGCATCGAACTGCCATTTCTTTTCCCGGTCCAGGGCGGGCACCTCTACGCCGCGGGGCAGGTTGTTGCTCCCCGCCTTTTTCATGATGCCTTCCAGCGGACGCTGGATACCGTCGTAAATATTTTCGATGATACCGGGGCCCAGCTCCACGGACATGGGCGCGCCGGTGGTCTCCACCGCCGCGCCGGGGCCCAGGCCGGAGGTCTCCTCATAGACCTGGATGGACGCGGCGTCGCCGTTCATGGTGAGGATCTCACCGATCAGGCGCTGCTCTCCCACCCGGACCACGTCGGCCATATTGGCGTCCTTCAGCCCGGTGGCCACCACCAGCGGGCCGGAGACTTTGACGATTTTTCCGCTCAAATTGACTCAACCTTCTTTCACGTCGGGGGGCGCGGGCGGGTGCGGGCACCCGCCCCTGCGAAGCACCCCGCCTCCCGGAGTTTCCGCCGCAGGCGGCGCGACGGTTTTGTATCCAGGGGGAAGCATCCTCCCCCGGACTATAGAATATCCGCGCCTACAGCCCGTTCCACAGCGCTCTTCACGTTGGCCATACCGATGCCCAGGCTGCCGTCCTTGCCGGGGATGAGGATGACCGCGGGGGTCAGCTCATCCTTGTAACGGTCCACATCGGCCTGCATCCCGGCGGCATACTGCTCGGTAAGATAGATCACCGCGTAGTCCTCCTTTGCCAGGGTATGGAGGATCCTGCGGGCCTCCTCCGCCGTCTCGGCCGGAAAGACGTCCAGGCCCAGCGCCTTGAACCCCAGGACGCTGTCCTTGTCGCCCAGGACCGCGATCTTGTATCCACTGTTAGACATAGGCTTCACGCAGCCTTTCCCGGATGGTGTCCGCGTCCAGACCGGCCATACGGCCGGAGAGAATGGTACGGATGGCGGTAAACTCGTTTTCCCTGGCGTACAGGTAGCCCACCACCGCCTGCTCCCCAAACGGGATGCGGCGGGCGCGGGTCAGGTAGGCCATAACCGCGTCGTCGCAGGCGCGCTCAAAGGCGGTCAATTCCCCGCTGCCGGCCGCGGAAAGGGAATCCCCCAGAGCGGCGGCCTCGGCGAGCGCTCCCGCCCGGAATGCGGCGGACAGGTCGCCTCCCTTGCGGCTGGCCAGGGTACGCGCATCCACGCTGCCGCCGCTCAGGAGCACCTGATGGAGAAAATCGCTTCCCTTCCCCATCCGGGCCGAGCGTACGGCGGAGCGCAGGTTAGTGGCGTCGGTGAGCAGGCGCACGTAGCCCTGGAGGAATGCGCTGCCGGTCGCTTCCGCGGCGGCGTGCATCTCCTCAAAATAGGCCCGGTCCAGCACAAAGTCGGCCAGCTGGGGGTCGCCCCCGGCGTTCAGAAGCTCCTGCGCCTGCGTCACCGCGCGGCGAAAGGGCTCCGTGAAGTCCCGCAGGCTGTCCCGCTGAAACGCGTCCTTCACCGCGCCGGCGCTCCAGCGCCCCCCCCCGGACAGGAGGCGGTCGGCTTCCGCGCCCACCGCCTGGGCCTTGAGCAGCACCTTGGCGTTGTGGTAGTCGTATTTCATCTGAAACACTTCCACCAGCCCGGGATCAGGCACCGCGCTGCGCAGTTCCCGATACAGCGCCGCCCTGGCCTGGGCCAGCAGGGCGTCCAGGGCGGTATGGGTCAGCTCCGTCAGCTCCCCGTAACCGCACTCGGAAAGGACCTTGACGGCCTCGTCGTCCGTATGGGCCTCCAGCATCCGCTCCATGCGCTCACGGGTGAGCAGCTTGTTCTCCATGGCCCGGATGCGGGTGGATATGGTCAGGTAGTCGGTATCTTTGATCTTAGTCAAGACATTGCCTCCATTCGTCCGGAGTGCGCGTCAATCTCCGAAGAGGATCTGGGCGACCGGGCGGTCCAGCGCGCCCCGCTGGAGACGCACCAGGGTCTCAAAGCTGCAATTGACCTCCACATCCCCGTCGCTGAGGATCACCCCGCCCTGGATGGGGCGGGTCTGCTCGGACAGGGTGAGCCGGCCGCCGTTCAGGCGCTCGTTGGCCGCGGTGACCACCTGCTTGCCATAGCGGGTGCGGTCCTTCTGGGAGAGGATGACCGCCTCCCGGCCGGTGACGGCGGCCTTCACCGCCAGGTCGGCCAGCAGGGCTGTGTACTCCTGCTCCGGCAGGTTCAGCAGCTGCTCCAGCGCCTTGTCGTAGGCCCTGGAGAGCATCTCCTGCTTGGCCGCCAGCTCCAGCTTGCGGCACTCCAGCTGGGCCACGCTGGCCAGCCGCTCCACCCGCTCGTCGGCGTTCCGCCGGCCTCGGGCCAGGATGTCCTCGCACTCGCGCTTTGCCTGCGCGTCATACCGTGCGGCGATCTCGTCGGCCTGGCGGCGGGCTTCGGCGGTCAGCTCGTCGATCTCCCGCCCCACATCCTCCGCGATGCGTCCGGTGATTTTTTCGATTCCGTCCATAGCGTATCCCCGCTCAGAAGCCGAACATGATCATCAGGAAGGAGATCAGCAGGGAGAGGATGGCATAGAACTCCACGATGATGCACAGCACCATGCCCTTGGACCAGTCGTTGGGGTTCTTGGCCACGATGTTGACCGAGGCGGCGGCCACCCGGCCCTGGGCGATGCCGGACAGCAGGCCGCCCAGCGCCATGGGCAGGCAGGCGGCCAGGATCAACAGGCCGTTGGCCACCGTGAGTTCACCGACGGTTCCGGCAAACAGGCCCATCTTCATCAAAGCCAGAAAGCCGATGACCAGGCCGTATAGTCCCTGGGTGCCGGGGATGACCTGCAGGATCATGCACTTGGAAAATTGGGAGGGGTCCTCGGCCAGCAGGCCGGCGCCCGCCTCACCGGCGATACCGGTACCCTTGGCGGAACCGACGCAGGCAAGGCCCGCAGCAAGGGCCGCGCCCAGGAACCCGAAGAAGGGGCCGCCGTATTGGGCAATCAATTCACCGAAATTCATGTTACTGTTCCTCCTTGATGTCTACATATTTTGTGGCGATGTTCAGGGGGCGCCAGGGGCGGCCGCCCTCTTTATAGAACTGTTTAAAAAACTCCAGATATTGCAGGCGGGACGTGTGCACATAGGTGCCGATCACGTTCAGGCCAATGTTGAATGCGTGGCCGACGAGGAAGACCAGGAAGAAAATGGGGATCCCGATCACAGGGGGCAGGCCGCCGCCGGGCATGGCGCCCAAGATATTGAACACCTGACCGATGACGGAACCCGCCAGCATCATGACCATCAGGCGGGAATAGGAGAGGATATCCCCGAAGTAGCCGGTCACGCCGTTGTACACCGCTCCGATCACGGCGGTCACCTTTCCAATGCCCTTGGCGTTGCGGCCCTGCGCCAGCAGCATGACGCAGCCCACGATCAGCACGACCGGGATGCCGTTCACGCTTCCGATGCCGGAGATTCCGGCCATATTCACGGCAAACAGGCCGATGCCGATGAAAATGACCCACCAGGTCCCCACATCCCAGACCGCGTCCATGATCTGACCGTCCCGGCACAGCATCCAAAACTTTACTGCCATGCCCACCACGATCTGTACCAGGCCCACGGCCAGGGAGAAGATGAGCACGGTCATCGGCTCGTTCATCACGTCCAGCAGGGGGGCCGGCAGACCGCTCCCTTCCGGAACTGAGAGGAAGGGCACCGCCGGTTGGGGCAGGCCCAGCATGTTGGTAAACTGATACAGAAAGTCCGAGAAGAAACCGCCCGTCAGCAGGCCGATCACCGCGGAGGAGATGCCGCACAGGATCATCAGCCGCACCAGCTGGCCGAATCCTCCCTTGGGCTTAACCTTCCACTGGAGGAAGGCGCAGGCCCCCGCCAGGATCAGGCCGTAGCCCAGGTCGGCGAACATAAACCCGAAAAAGAAAATATAGAACGGGGCCATCAGGCCGTTGGGGTCCACCCCGTCGTAGGCCGGCAGGGAATACATCTCCGTAATGGTCGTCAGCGGCTCGGTAAGCACGTTGCTTTTGAGCTTGACCGGCACCGCCGGGTAGTCCTCCGCCGCCGGGACCTCGGTCTCCCAGCAGCAGGTGAACTTCCCAAGGCGCTCCAGAAGCCTCGCCTCGTCGGGTACGGGCACCCATCCCTCCAAAAAGAAGGCCAGGTCCGTGTCCAGCAGGCGGCAGCGGGCTTCCTCCCGGGTGATCTCCTGGCAGGCCCGGTCCAGGCACTGCTCCAGCGCCGCCGCTTTGGGGGCGCAGCCGGCCGCCTCTTCCTTGGCCCTGCGCAGCGCTTCCTCGGTCTCGGCCATCCGCGCGTCCAGAGCCCGGTCGTTCTCGGCAGCGGTGCCGGTCCAGCCCCGCAGGGCAGAGCGGGAAAAGCCGTACTCCTTCAGCACCGCCTGGCAGGTCTCCTCCTGGCTCTTGTGGCAGAGGAGCACAAAATAGTGCAGCTCCGCGTCGCTCCCCGCCCGAAGAAGCGCCGCCAGGTCCGTCTCGGCCGCCAGCGCCCCCTCCAGGGCGTCCAGATCCACCGCGGCCGCCACGGTACCGAAGAAGACCGCCACATCCTGGGTGGAGGCGGTCTCCAGGGGGATGTCCAGCGCCAGCCAGGGCGCCAAAGCCAGCTTCTGGGCCTTGAGCTTGCCCTGTTCGGCGTACAGAGCGGAGATTTGCCGCTCCAGCGCATTGAGGCGTCCGGCATCGTCCAGGGCGGCGCGGTAGGCCTCGTTATCAAAGAGCGCGGCCTCCGTGATCACCGGCCGGGGCTTAAACAGGGAACCTTTTTCCTTGGGCGCGTATTTTTTCAGGGTCTTGAGCGCGGCCTCGGCGCCGGACTTCGCCTCCCGCGCCTGATGGAGCGCCGCCGTGTCCGGCCGGGTCAGCGACGCCCAATCCGGGTCGTCCCGCCAATCGGACGGCTCGTCGATCTCCACGCAGCCCATGTGCTGAAGCAGCCGCAGCATCTCTTCCCGCTCCGAGCGCATGCCGATCAGCCGCAGCCGCTTCATTTTGACGATGGACATCAGCTATTCACTACCCTTCTCACGATGCTTTGGGCGGCTTCGGCCAGGCGGCCCTCCGCCTTCCCGCGCAGGGCTTCGCAGGATTCCCGGGTCTGCGCCGTCACCGTCTGCGCATTCCGGGCCGCTTTTTCCTCCGCTTCCTTCAGGAGGGCGCGGGCCTGCTCCTCCGCCTGGGCGCGCGCCTGCTCCAGCCGGGCCCTGCCCGCCCGCTCCGCCTCCGCCACCAGGCGTTTTGCCTGGGCTTGGGCCTCGGTCTTGCGGGCCTGGTTGGCCTGCTCCGCCTGCGTCACCTGCTTGATTGCCTCCAGAGACATAATTCTCACCGCCTTTCCGAAATGGCGCTCACGGCGCTCATCAAGCGGACGGCTGGCGGGTCTTGGCCGCCAGCCGTCACTCCGCCGAGCACCGGGTACGCCGCGTCATTTTGACAAAAAACAAATTCTCCCGATCATACCCAAATGATACTTCATACAGCGCAGAATTTCAAGTTTAAAATTGTCGGTTTAGTTTTTTGCTTCTTTCGTTTTTTGCAAGGCCAGCGACATTTTCGTGCAGATTTACTGCAAAACTTTTGTACATCCCCTTTCAATCAAAACATTTTCCCGGTTCTTGCGTCATTCTCGCCAAAGTTTTTGGCAAAAGTTTGTGCAGTTTGCGGCGCTCCTTTTTGCAGAAACAAAACCGAGCAGGGACGCGTCTGCAAGCACGTCCCTGCTCGGTTCATTCGGTTGGCGTCCGAGTCAGCACAGCCCAATTCTCCCCTGCGCCGGCAGGGGCTTCGGTCACGGGCACCAGGCGCCCGGCGGGCAGGCCGGCGGCGCGCAGCGTCTGCTCATAGGCGCTCTCGTCCCCTGCCGGCACCGCGACATAGACCCGCCAGGCATGCTCCGCAAGCCAGGCCGCGGTCTGGCCGCTGCGGTCGCTTGCCTCGCCGGT
Organism: Lawsonibacter sp.; assembly: GCF_022777125.1. Lineage (NCBI taxonomy): Bacteria > Bacillati > Bacillota > Clostridia > Eubacteriales > Oscillospiraceae > Lawsonibacter > Lawsonibacter sp. The sequence goes on along the minus strand of NZ_JALFGV010000088.1, from coordinate 7,160 downwards.
CAGCACCGCCTGGCTGCTCCCAAAGGAGACTTTAAGCTGGGGGTAATCGGCCAGGGCCTCTTCCAGCTCCCGGCAGAAGGTCTCCAGCGCGTCGGTCAGGCCGCCGGGATCATAATTCTCTCCGGCGACGATATAGTCCACCTGGCCCTGGGCCGGAAAGGCGCAGTTTTCCAGCAAAAGTTCGTCAAAGCCCAGTTCAGCCAGTTCGGCGCACACGCCGATCACATACTGCCGGGCGGCCGCATTGGCGGCGCTGAGCCAGCGGCAGTCTCCCTCGTCCCGCCAGTTGCCCGCGCTGCTTTTGATGCCCAGGCTCATGTCGGCGCGGGGAATCGCGTTGTCCCGGAAGCAGGACACCCGGGCGACCGTATACAGCTCCCCCGCATTCAGGCCCCGGATGGCCCCGTTGATGGCCGGGTCGGCTGCGGACACGCCCCCCGCCTGCGCCAGCTCCAGGCTGGAGATATACCCCAGGCTTCCGTCGTCGGCTTTCATATCAAAGACCGCCGCGGCAGCCCCCGCCCGGCGCACCTGCTCCTCCGCCGTGCCGTCGTAGAGGGCCTCGCGGGGCAGCAGCACCCCCTGCATCAGCGTTTCCGGCTCGGGCGTGGCCGTGGGCGCCGGTGTGGGAACCGGGCTGTCGATCACCAGAGGAGCACTCCCCGCAGGCTCCGGCGGGTCCTCAGCGCCCCCCTTTTGAACGAAGGGCAGATCCAGCCGGATGCCGTCGGAAGAGTAGACGATATGCCCGTCCATCAGCAGCAGCGTGGCTACCGCCAGCACCAGAAGGACGACCAGCAGCACGATGACCACCTTCAGGGCCGTGCGCAGCCGGCTGCGCCCGTGATAGGTGCCATACCCCTTGGCCGCCATCCGCCGTCACCTCCTCCGCAAACCAAATCAATCATAGGATGCAGATATTATAGCACGATTTTCCCCGGAAAAAAACTGCTCCGGGCACTTTTTTATTCCCGGTCCTCCTGAAGCGCGAGGGCCGCATCCAGCTTCTTCAGCGCTGCGGCCACCAGATCCCGGTCCTCCTGCGTCATACCGCTCATCAGGGAACGGAAATAGCCCCCGACGTCGGTGGCCGCCCGGCGGCGCAATTGCCGGTATTTCTCGGTCGCGCAGACATAGATCACCCGCCGGTCGGTCTCGCTGCGCTGCCGCTGGGCAAGGCCCAGTTTCTCCAGCCGGTCCACGATGCCCGAGACCGTGCTGTTTGCGCTGCCGGTACGCTCGGCCAGCGTGCTGATGGGTACCGGCCCGTCCTCTCCCAGCACCGTGAGGACCAGAGCCTGAGGAAACGTCAAATTCAGACGCCCGAAATGCGTGCGGAACTGCTGGGACATATGCTGGGTCACCCGCAGATAAGACAGGAAAATATCGTGCTCTTCCATGTGTGCCCGCTCCTTTCTCTCTTAGCCCATGGCTGGGGTCATCAGCCGCTGCAGGATCACCGCCAGCTGGGCCCTGGTTGCCGCGCCGCCGGGATCGATCCGTCCGTCGCTGCCCTGGATCAGGCCCAGCCCCACCGCATGGGCCATGCCCTCCCGCGCCCAGGCGGAGATGCTTGCCGCATCGCTGTAAAGGCTCAGGGTGCCCTCCGCCACATCGCCGCCCTTATACTGGGCGTAGCGGTGGAGAAGGACGGCCAGCTCCTGCCGGGTGACCGCGCTGTCGGGATTGAAGCGCCCCTTGTCGTTGCCTGCGGCGATGCCCTTCCCCTTGGACCAGGCCGCCGCCGTCTCATACCAGGCCCCGGCGGCCGCGTCCGGGAAGGGGGCTTCCACCGAAAACGCCGGTGCGCCCTCCAGCCGCCACAGTACGGTCACCACGGTGGCGCGGGTCACCGCCGCGTTGGGGCTGAACGCAGCCTCGCTGGTACCGGTCATATATCCCCCCAGAGACACCGCCTCCACCGCCTCGGCATACCAGGCGTCCGCGGCGACGTCGGTGTAGGCGGGGACGGAGGCGGCCGGGGCTCCTGCAGCTGCGGCGGGCAGAGCCAGCGCCGCGCACAGGCACGCGGCGCACGTCAGGGCGGAGAGGCGTTTTTTCATGGGGACACTTCCCTTTCGTCATGGAGTGCCTCTCATTGTACGACATGGATTTTAAAAATCTGTGAACAAGCGCTGAATCCAACGAAATTTTAGAGAAACGTTATAAAATCCGCGTGGCGGGCCTGGGCCCGCCACGCGGACTGACTGCTGTTTTGATTTGATTCAGACGGCCAGCGCCCAGTTCATGAGCAACAGCAGCCCGAATCCGGGCGCGCCCAGTACGCCCAGCACCAACGCGTTGAGCAGGTTGACCCCCAGATTCACGCCCAGCACCCCGCCCACGCCGCTCAGGCACCACAGCACCGCCAGGCCCACCCCCGTCCGCGCCAAAACCCGGACCAGCCATTGCAGGGGCTTGCGCAGCGCGGCCAGCACGGCCACCAGGACCAGGCCGCCCACGATCCAGGGCAGGGCATTCAGCAGGCTTTCCAAGACCAGCCACCTCCCGTCAGGATATTTGCCAGTCCCTTGGCAGGCGCGCCTTCCGCGTCAGCTTATCTTGACCGTCCGCTCCCCGTCCAGCTCCTTTACCCGCCGGAGCAGATAGGAGTAGCGGGATTGGAGGGCGTTGATCTCAAATACGTACGATTCGATCAGATCGGCGTCGTGGGCCGTGTTGAAGCCCGAGTAGGCCTGTGCGATCAGAGTGCGGGTCTGGGCCAGGCTTTCCAGCAGGGCCCGGCGCTCCCGTTCCTGCTCACTCTCCCGCCGCCTGCGAAACACATAAGTCCTTTCTGCTTCTGCCATAGCGTCTCCTCCTTCTCTGGTTTCAGTCTATTTCCAGTTTGGACAAATATGACAGCCTCTATACCAAAAATCCCCAGGCATGTCCCGGAGCGGCCGGGACATACTAGAACCCGGACAGGCAAAGCATCTCCTTTTAAGCCGGTGCCGGGTGAGCTCACCCTCTGGCGAAAGGCGAAAGGAGACAGCGGCATTGGAACCCGTTTAAGGAAGACTTGAACCAGCCTCCAACGCCAACTGTCCGTTTCAGGAGGCCGCGCCAAAAAGCGCGGCCTCCTCTTTTTGACGGCACGCATACGCGGGCATCGTCCCGTTTCAGTATAAGCGTCTTTGGCCGCCCGGCGCCATTCCGCTCCCACGGAATGCGGACGCTCTTTTCCGCTTTGCTTGACACCCCGCCCCCAATTGGGATAAGATAAGATGTTAAAATATGTGAATGAGGAGAGGCCCATGGCTAAGAGCACTTCCCCCAAAAGTTACGGCAACGAATCCATCTCCGCCCTGAAGGGGGCCGACCGGGTACGCAAGCGTCCCGGCGTCATCTTCGGCTCCGACGGGTTGGAGGGCTGCGAGCATGCCGTATTCGAGATCCTGTCCAACGCCATCGATGAGGCCCGGGAGGGGCACGGCAGTCTCATCACCGTCACCCGGTATGAGGACAAATCCATTGAGGTGGAGGACTTCGGCCGGGGCTGCCCGGTGGATTGGAATGAAAAGGAACAGAAATTCAACTGGGAACTGGTCTTCTGCGAGCTGTACGCCGGCGGAAAGTACGGCAACAGCGAGGGGGACAACTATGAATACTCCCTGGGCCTGAACGGCCTGGGTTCCTGCGCCACCCAGTATGCCAGCGCCTATTTCGACGCGGTCATCCATCGGGACGGGTACGAGTACGCCCTCCACTTTGAAAAGGGCGAAAACGTGGGCGGCCTGCAGAAGACCCCCTACGCCGGGAAGAAGACCGGCTCGCGTTTTCACTGGAAGCCGGATCTGGAGGTCTTTACCGACATCGACATTCCCCTGGATTACTACCTGGACGTGCTCAAACGGCAGGCGGTGGTCAACGCGGGGGTGACCTTCCGCCTGCGCAATCAGGCGGGCGGCAAATTTGAGACCACCGATTTCCGGTATGAAAACGGCATCATCGACTATGTCTCCGAGCTGGCGGGGGAAAATGCCCTGACCGCGCCGGTATTCTGGCAGACCGAGCGCCGGGGCCGGGACCGCCCGGACAAGCCCGAATACAAGGTGAAGCTGAGCGTATCCTTCTGCTTTTCCAACACGGTGCAGCGCATCGAGCACTATCACAACTCCTCATGGCTGGAGCACGGCGGTTCTCCGGAAAAGGCGGTGAAGAGCGCCTTCGTCTCCGCCATCGACGGCTATCTCAAGCAGCAGGGCAAGTATCAGAAGAACGAGAGCAAGCTGACCTGGGCGGACGTGGAGGACTGCCTGGTGCTGGTCTCCAACAACTTTTCCACCCAGACCAGCTATGAGAACCAGACCAAGAAGGCCATCAACAACAAATTTGTCCAGGACGCCATGACGGAGTTCCTCCGCGCCCAGCTGGAGGTCTACTTCATCGAAAACCCTCAGGACGCAGGCAGGATCGCCGACCAGGCGCTTATCAACAAGCGCAGCCGGGAGAACGCCGAGCGCACGCGCCTGAACATCAAGAAAAAGCTCACCGGCGCCATGGATATCTCCAACCGTGTGCAGAAGTTCGTGGACTGCCGCACGAAGGACACCGCACGGCGGGAGCTCTACATCGTGGAGGGCGACTCGGCTCTGGGCAGCGTCAAGCTCTCCCGGGACGCGGAATTCCAGGGCATCATGCCTGTGCGGGGCAAAATCCTCAACTGCCTCAAGGCCGACTACGCCAAGATCTTCAAAAGCGAGATCATTACCGACCTGCTGAAGGTGCTGGGCTGCGGCGTGGAGGTGCACGACCGCCACGCCAAGGATATGGCGGCCTTTGACCTGGGCAACCTGCGCTGGAACAAGGTGGTCATCTGTACCGACGCCGACGTGGACGGCTTCCAGATCCGCACCCTCATCCTGACCATGCTCTACCGGCTCACCCCCACCCTGATCCAGCAGGGATATGTCTATATTGCCGAATCTCCGCTCTATGAGATCAATTACAAGGAGAAGACCTGGTTCGCCTATTCCGACAAGGAGAAAAACGAGATCGTGAACGGGGCGCTTTCCGGAAAGAAATGCGCCATCAACCGCTCCAAGGGTCTGGGCGAGAACGATCCGGAGATGATGTGGCTGACCACCATGAATCCCGCCACCCGCCGCCTCATCAAGGTCATGCCCGAGGATGTGGAGAACACCGCCGCCGTCTTCGACCTGCTGCTGGGGGACAACCTCCAGGGCCGCAAGGACCATATTGCAAACGAGGGCTATAAGTATCTGGAATTGGCGGATATCTCGTAAGGGAAGCGAGCATTTGGACGGAACGCCTCGCGGAAGGAGTACAGCGAGATCCGGTATTGGGGCGATTGGCTCCACAATGCCGGCGATCGGTCCCCAGTCCAATTCGCCATAGGTGCGCAGGCGCCCAGCGGCCCTTGTGTCTGCCCGCCGCTGCGGTAAAACTGCTGCAGGCTGTCCCCCAAAAGACGTTTTTGTACCGGTTTTGCCCGCCTCTCGCTTATAAATTTTTGATTTCCCCTCAGAAAAGGACTGATACCATTGGCGAAAAAGAAAGCCCCCGAGGAGGGGGCAAAGAAAGTCAACAACCCCAACGTCATGGGCCTGCGGCCCGAGGTGCTGGAACAGCCCATTACCGAGACGCTGGAAGTCAACTACATGCCCTACGCCATGAGCGTCATCGTCTCCCGGGCCATTCCGGAGATCGACGGCTTCAAGCCCTCCCACCGCAAGCTGCTGTACACCATGTATCAGATGCATCTGCTGGGGGGCGCGCGGACCAAGAGCGCCAACATCGTGGGGCAGACCATGAAATTGAACCCCCACGGGGACGCCGCCATCTACGACACCATGGTGCGCCTCTCCCGGGGCTACGGAGCCCTGCTGCACCCCCTGGTGGACTCCAAGGGCAACTTCGGCAAGGTCTACTCCCGGGATATGGCCTGGGCCGCCAGCCGGTATACCGAGGCCCGGCTGGATCCCGTCTGCGGGGAGCTCTTCCGGGATATCGACCAGGACACCGTGGACTTTGTGGACAACTACGACGGGTCCATGAAGGAGCCCGCGCTGCTGCCCACCACCTTCCCCAACGTGCTGGTCAGCGCGAATCAGGGCATTGCCGTTGGCATGGCCTCCAACCTGTGCGGCTTCAATCTGGGGGAGGTCTGCGACGCCGCCGTAGCCTTTTTGAACAATCCCGGGACGGATCTGCTGGGGGTCCTCAAGGCCCCGGACTTCCCCACCGGCGGCGCGCTGTTGTATGACGAGGCCGCCCTGCGGCAGATCTATGCCACCGGCCGCGGTTCCTTCCAGGTGCGCTCCAAATGGAGGCATCTGCCCAAGGAAAATCTGATCGAGATCTACGAGATCCCCTACACCACCACGGTGGAAGCCATAATGGACAAGGTGGCCGAGCTCATCAAGGCGGGCAAGATCCGCGAGATCGCCGACATGCGGGACGAGACCGATCTGAACGGCCTGAAGCTGACCATCGACCTGAAGCGGGGCGCCGATCCGGAAAAGCTGATGTCCAAGCTCTTCCGGTCCACCTCTCTGCAGGACTCCTTTGCCTGCAACTTCAACATCCTCATCGCCGGGATGCCCCGGGTGATGGGCGTGGGGGAGATCCTGGACGAGTGGACCGCCTGGCGGATGGACGGGGTGCGGCGGCGCACCTACTTCGTGATGAAGAAAAAGCAGGAGAAGCTGCACCTTTTGAAGGGACTCAAGCGCATCCTGCTGGACATCGACCGGGCCATCCGGATCATCCGCGAGACGGAGGAGGACGCCGAGGTGGTGCCCAACCTGATGATCGGCTTCGGCATCGACGACGTGCAGGCCGAGTATGTGGCGGACATCAAGCTGCGCAACATCAACCAGGAGTATATCCTCAAGCGGATCGAGGAGGTGGCGGGGCTGGAGGAGGAGATCGCCGATCTCCAGGCCATCATCAGCGACCCCGGCCGGATCAAACAGATCATCGTCTCCGAGCTGGAGCTCGTCAAGAAGAAATATGCCCAGCCGCGGCGCACCGAGATCGTCTACGAGTTCCAGGCCGCCGCCGAGGCGGAGGACGCGCAGGATGTTCCCGATTATCCGGTGCATGTCTTCTGCTCCCGGGAGGGATACTTCAAGAAGATCACCCCCCAGTCCCTGCGCATGAGCGGCGAGCAGAAGTATAAGGAGGGGGACGGC
>NZ_JALFGV010000010.1:0-28196 GCF_022777125.1 Lawsonibacter sp. | reverse complement strand
GCTCGATGGCGGCCACCAGCAGCAGCGGCACCGAGATGGACTGGAAGAGAATGGCCACGATGAGGAAGATGGCGGCCACCGAGATATAGTTGGTTATCTTGAAGTCCACGGCGGCGGTGGAGATGAGATCCTTGGTGAGAGCCGCCTCGCCGGTGATGTAGGCATTCGGATCCAGCGACTTGACAATGCCGTCGATGGCATCCAGCTGCTGGGCCACCTCATCGGAGGCGGCGGGATAGGCCGAGTTGACCATCATGAGCTGGAGGCCGTCCTTTTTGCACAAATCCTTGAGCTCTTGGGGGACAAAGAAATCTGGTACGGCGGCGCTCATGAGCTTGTCGTAGGCCAGCACTGAGGTGACGCCGGGTACGGCGTCCACCGCTTCCTCCATTTTTTTCAGGGCGTTGTGGCTCAAATCGTCCCGAAAGACGATGAAGTGGGAGGTGGCCATGTCGTAGTCGTTTTTCAGCTTGTTGGTGGCCACAATGGAGGGCAGATCCTGCGGCAGAGCCTCATCCAGCTTATAGTAGACGGCGGCATGGCTCTGGGCGTACACCGCCGGGAGGAAGAGCACAAGGAAGAGGGCTACGAAGGCCTTGCGGTGGCGGACCATAAAGCGGTTGACCCGGTCGAAGTTCAGGTTGAGAGTTCTGTGGTGGTATTTGCGGATGCCTCTGTCCAGCACCAGCAGGATGGCGGGGAGGACCAGCACCACGGTGGCCACCCCCAGTACCACGCCCTTGGCCATGACGATGCCGATGTCCTTGCCCAGCAGCAGCCGCATGGCGCACAGGGCCAGGAAGCCGGCGATGGTGGTCAGGGAGCTGCCCGACAGGGAGGTGAAGGCGGCCACGATGGCCTTGGCCATAGCGTCCCGGTTGTCGTCGTGGTTGGCCCGCTCTTCCTCATAGCGGTGGTAGAGGAAGATGGAGTAGTCCATGGTCACACCCAGCTGGAGCACGGCGGCGATGGCCTTTGTGATGTAGGAAATCTGCCCCAGAAAAATATTGGTGCCGAAGTTGTAGAGAATGGCCAGGCCAATGCTCATAAGGAAGGCCAGAGGGAGGAGCCAGGAGTCCATGGTAAGGGACATGGCGATGAAGGAGAGCACCACGGCCAGCAGGATGTAGACGGGCAGCTCCTGATCCACCAGGTCCTTGGTGTCCTTGATGAGGACAGAGAAACCGGCCAGGAAGCAGCGCTGGTTGCAGAGACTGCGTACTTGGGAGATGGCCTGCATGGTCTGCTCCGAAGCGCCGGGCATGTCGTACTGGACGATCATCATGGTGGAGTTGCCCGAGAAGAAGGTCTCCCGCAGATCCTCGGGGATCATCTCCTGGGGGATCTGGATGCCCACCAGGGAGGATACCCACACGGCACTGCTGACGCCGGGGACCTGCTCAACGTCCCGGCGGAGCTGATTAGTGTACTCGGGGGGCATATCCTCCACGATGAGCATGGTGGTGGCCGCCATGTGGAAGGGCTCTTCCAGCAGAGCCTCGCCCTTGGAGGAGTCCAGGTCGGGGGGCAGATAGGTGAGGATGTCGTAGTTGATACGGGTGGCAACGGCCCCCAGGATGCTGGGGATCAGAAGCAGGACCGCGATCAAAACCACCAGTTTTGGCTTTCGTGTCAGCGCATGGGCAATTTTCTCAAGCAAAGCAGTCACCTTCCCAAATCGGATACCGGCGGCCGGGCCCGGCCGCCTTAAGGATTTTTCCATCTTAATGTCGTGCCGTCCAAGAGTCAACAGAACCGGGCCGATCCTTATAATTCTTAATAAACGGACAGGCTTGACAGCGCAGAGGCAAGCGGCTACTCTAATCTTAATGATTCTTCATGGTTTGGCCCGGCCCGGCTGTGGTATCATCAAAGGGAAAGGAGGCGCGGCGGGATGCAAGAGAAGATCCTTTTGGTAGACGACGACGTATCCATTCTTTTGCTGGTCTCCGACGTGCTGGAGGAGAAGGGCCTGGAGGTGACGGCCGTCCGCTCCGGGGAGGAAGCGCTCCGGCGCGTGGAGGAGGGGCGCTTCGACCTGATCTTACTGGACATTATGATGAAGGGCCTCAGCGGGCTGGAGGTGTGCCGGCAGATCCGGGGGCGGGTGGACTGCCCCATCCTGTTCCTCAGCGCCAAGGATTCGGTGAAGGACATCGTGAAGGGGCTGGACCTGGGGGCGGACGACTATCTGACCAAGCCCTTTGCCCTGGAGGAGCTGGCCGCCCGGGTGCAGGCCCATCTGCGGCGGCAGGAGCGCTCCGCCCCGGGCCGCCCCGTCGGCGGCCCCATCCAGATCGGCGCCATTCTCCTGGACCCGGAAAAGCTGACGGTGACCAAGGCGGGAGCGCCGGTGGCCCTGTCCACCCGGGAACTGGAGCTTTTGACCTACCTGATGCGCCACGCCGGGGAGACCCTGTCCCGGGACCGTATCTTCCACGACGTGTGGCGGACCGACTACGGCGACGTGGGCACCGTGGCCATCAACATCAAGAACCTGCGCAGCAAGCTGGACCCGGAGTGGCGCTACATCAAGACGGTGTGGGGCTCCGGCTATCGCTTTGTGACCCAGAGCGGGTTTGCGGAGGAAGAGGCAGAGAAGGGATAACATGGAGCAGAAAACCAAACGCGGGCGCTTTCCCGGCGTAGGCTGGCTGAGCGCCCATCTGTCCCGGAAGATGCTCCTGGCTCTGGTGGCGCTGGCGGTGCTGAGCTGGGCGGTGATGTGCGGGTGCTTTCTGGCCTACCTGGGACGGTATGCCGGGAATACCTACTACCAGGTGCTCTCCGGCGCGCAGGAGGATGCCCGGCAGGCCGCCACCTTCCTGGAGGGCTGCGACGGAGATTTCCGGGCGCTGGAGCGCTATTTGTCCGAGCGGGACCTCTACGGCATGGTCCGGGGCAGCGGGGAGGAACTCCTCTACGCCCGGATGCCGGAGGAGAGCCAGGCGGGCCTGGTGGCTGCCTCCGCCGTGCAGGTGGAGCTGACTGGCGGGCGGCGGGTGGAGTTGCTGCTGTGGGTACGGGCCATGCAGCGCAATGAGCTGAGCCGCTCCCTCCAGCGGGAGGCCCTGATCGGTCTGGCCGCCTTCAACGTCTGCGTGTTCCTGGTGGTGGCGGTCATCATGTACCTGGTGCTGGTGGCCCCCATCGTCCGGCTGCGCAAGACCATGCGCTGCTACTCGGAAAAGGGGGAGCGGCCCGAGCGCAGCGAGCGGCAGGACGAGGTGGGCAAGCTGCAAAACGCCTTTGCCGATCTGGCGGGGGTGCTGGAGTGCAAGGAAAAGGCCGAGCACCAGCTCATTGCCTCCATCTCCCACGACATCAAGACCCCGCTGACCTCGGTGCTGGGCTATTCCGAGCGCCTGCACTCGGCGGACCTGCCCCCGGAAAAGCAGCGGCAGTACCTGGACCGGGTTTATGAGAAGGCCCTGCGCATCAAGTCTGTGGTGGATGAGTTCGATGACTACCTGGATGTGGGTTTGCGGGACACGGCCCCTATGCGGCTGATGACGGCGGAGGAGCTGTGCCGGCGGCTGCGGGAGGAGTACGAGGACGAGCTCTCCGACGCCGGGGTGACGTTTCAAGTGGACTGCCAGTGTCCCCAGGAACAGGTCATCTGCAACTGGGAGCACATGCGCCGGTTTTTGGGAAATTTAATCGGGAACAGCTTTCAGCACGCGGAAACCGGCCATCTGGAGCTGCGGCTCCAGTGCCGGAAGGAGGAAGAGGAGCTGGTGCTGCGGTTCCAAGACAACGGCAGGGGCGTGGCGCCCGCGCTGCTCCAGCAGATCTTCGAGCCGCTGTATACCTCCGACCCGGGGCGGAAGGTCTCCGGCCTGGGATTGTCCATTTGCAAGAGCATCATCCGGGCCCACGGCGGCAGCATCAGCGCCGAAAATGTCCCCGCCGGCGGGCTGCTCATCCGAGCCAGCCTACCCTGCGTGAAGGTTTGAAGATAAAAAGACGCCTCTTGACCCGCAGGCCAAGAGGCATCTTTTTGACGGGGCCGGTCACACGGGCAGCGCGTTTTTCCGCCGGACCGTCCGGAGAGGGGCGAGGCGCTGGTCCACCATGGCCTTGGACTTTGCCGGATAAGCCTTGGCGTGCTGGGAGCACCGGGCGATGCGGCGCATGCACAAAAAGCAGCGCTCCGGGTCAGTGTGCTTCGGGTCGTCCGGGGAGATGGACCGGGCCGGACACTGGGCGGTGCGCAGGCCGCAGGCGGTGCAGGTCTCCGACACGGCGGGGACGGCCCGGGAGATGGAGCGCTCCGCTACCAGCGCGGCGGAGGCGGCCACCCGGAATCCCTGGGCCGCCACGCAATCGTTCAGCTCCAGCAGGGCGTCCTCAAAGGCACGGTTGACATAGACGGCGGCGGTGACGGCCGGCGTACCTTCACCGGTACGGTTTTTGAGCCGCTGCGTCATGAGGGCGGACAACCGGCCGCCGAAGACCGGCCCGGCAAAGAGGACCGCGTCCTGCGGGCCGAAGGTCCGGCCCGTCGGTGCGGGGAGAGTGAGGTCCAGCTCGTCGATGCGCCTGGCCGGCCCCTCCGCCAGCAGCAGAGCTGCCCTGCGGGTGCCGCCGGTGGGGCTGAAGTGGACAACCGTGAGATGCTTTCGCACAAAACAACCCCTTTCGTGATGGAAGATGAACTGCGCTTCCACTTCCGTATTCTTTCGCAACAGCTTTCCACTGGAAGCCTGTCCGCAAGACATAGAATATCCCTTCCAGGGCTTTTCGGGCAGGCAGAGGTGGCCGTCCCTGGCCGGGCTTGTTCTTATAGGCCTTTTTCGGATCGCGTTCCCTTGGGGGAATCTCATCCCTCACTGCTTCCCACAACTCATCTGATATCGTCCATGACGTGTATGAGTTTCCCATTTCCTGTTACCCGAGGTTATTTTACCGCCCTTTTCCTAATTTGGGGATGGGCGTTTAATCGCAAAAATCGCATTAACATCACCGGAGCCATTTGGCGGGGAGTCAATCCCGGCGTATGCTGCCAGGGCTTTCTTAAATTGGAAACGGCGCACATTTCCAATCTACCCCATGAGTTGCGGACCAAGGGCCGGGTCAACGCCGAACATTTTCATGACAATGGGATATTCCGGTAGCCGGGAAATGATACGAAAAATTGCAGAGGATTTTTCCGTATCGATTATCCAGCTCCCGTATGGCCTGTTCTGAGCGCTCGAAAAACAAAGCAATGATTTTTTTCTCTTACAGCAATCGTACCGCCTCCTTTCCGGCTTCACCCATATACTACGGTTTTCGCGGCAAAAACTACATCCCTTGCCCGGCCGACCCAAATATGCTATACTGCGCACAGCGATGGAGCATTTGCAGAGGGGGGAGACGATGACGCTGCGCTTATCCACCGGCGTGGGGGAACTGCCTGGGGTAGGCCCGGCCCGGAAGCGGAGCCTGGAGAAACTGGGGCTGCGGACCGTAGGGGATCTGCTGAGCTACTATCCCCGCTCCTATGAGGACCGGCGGAGGACCGTGAAGCTCTGCCAGGCCCCGGAGGGGATACCGGTGTGCATCCGGGCCATGGTGGCCCAGCCGCCCCGCCTTTCCCGCATCCGCAAGGGCCTGACCCTGACCAAGGTGCGTATCGCAGACGACACCGGCGCGGCCACGGTCACCTTTTTTAATCAGGATTATATCAGAGACGCCCTGCGCACCGGGGAGGATTATGTTTTCTACGGGGCCGTGGAGGGGAGCGCCGGATCCCGGAGCATGACCAACCCGGCCTTCGAGCGGGCAGAGTGCAGCCGCTTCACCGGGCGCATCCTGCCGGTCTACCCCTTGACCAAAGGGGTCTCCAACAACCTGCTGGCAGGATTGACCCTGCGCTGCGTGGAGGCGTGCGCGGACGAGACGCCGGAGAGCCTGCCGCCGGAGGTGCTGCGGGATAACGGCCTGTGCGGCGCGGCCTGCGCCTGCCGCAGCGTCCACTTTCCGGAGAGCGAGACCGCGCTGGAGCAGGCCCGGCGGCGGCTGATCTTCGAAGAGCTGTTTACCCTTACCTGCGGCCTGGCGCTGCTGCGTACCCGGCGGGAACAGGCGGCGGGAGCGGCGTTCCGGCGCGCGCCCCTGGCAGAGTTTGAGGCGCTGCTGCCCTTCCCCCTCACCGGCGCCCAGCGGCGGGTGATGGAGGAGGTGGCGGCGGATACCGCCTCCGGCGCGCCGATGAACCGGCTGGTGCAGGGGGACGTGGGCTCCGGCAAGACCATGGTGGCGGCCTTTGGAGCCTGGCTGGCCGCGCGGAGCGGCTTCCAGTGCGCCCTGATGGCCCCCACGGAGCTGCTGGCCGAGCAGCATTTCCGCTCTCTGGAGCCTCTGCTTGCCCCCGCGGGGGTGCGCCTGGGGCTGCTGACCGGTTCGGTGAAGGGGACGGCCCGGAAAGGAGTCTATGCCGCGCTGGAGCGTGGGGAGATCGACCTGGTCGTGGGTACCCACGCCCTGTTGAGCGAGGCGGTGGCCTTTGCAAACCTGGGCCTGGCGGTGGCCGACGAGCAGCACCGCTTCGGCGTGGCCCAAAGGGCCGCGCTGGCGGCAAAGGCGGGCCGGACGCCCCACGTGCTGGTCATGTCCGCCACCCCCATCCCACGTACCCTGGCCCTCATCATTTATGGGGACCTGGATGTGAGCGTGATCGACCAGCTGCCCCCCGGCCGCACGCCGGTGGAGACCTATGTCGTGGGCGAGGACAAGCGGCAGCGGATGTACGGGTTTGTCCGCCGGCTGGTGGGAGAGGGGCGTCAGGCCTACCTTGTCTGTCCCGCCGTGGAGGAGACGCAGGAGCGCGCGGAGGAAACACGGATCCCCGCGGCGGGACCGGACGGGCCGCCGGAGGCGGCGCCCTCTGCCGCGCTGACCGCCGCCGTGCCTTACGCGCAGTACCTGCAAAACGAGGTCTTTCCCGATTTGCGGGTTGGCCTGGTCCATGGGAGGATGAAGAGCCGGGACAAGGAGGGCGTCATGCGCGCCTTTGCCGCGGGGGAGATCGACGTGCTGGTGTCCACCACCGTGATCGAGGTGGGGGTGGACGTGCCCAACGCCGCCCTGATGGTGGTGGAGAACGCCGAGCGCTTCGGCCTGTCCCAGCTCCATCAGCTCCGGGGCCGGGTGGGCCGGGGAAAGCACCAGTCCTACTGCGTGCTGGTCACCGGCACGCAGCACCCGGAGAGCCGGGAACGGCTGCGGGTCTTGTCAAAGACCGCGGACGGGTTTAAAATAGCGGAAGAGGACCTGAAGCTGCGGGGACCCGGCGATTTCTTCGGCCAGCGGCAGCACGGCCTGCCCCAGCTGGGCATCGCGAACCTTGCGGGGGACGTGCGCCTGCTCAAGCAGGCGCAGCAGGCGGCCGAGGAGCTGCTGCGCTCCGATCCCGGGCTGCAGCGGCCGGAGCACGGAGCGCTGCTGGCACGGGTGAGGCGCCTGTTTGCGGAAAACCCGGACATGTTCAACTGAGGCGGGGGACCGGAGCGGGCGTATGATCCGACCGGAATGCCGACCTGCGGCGGAGAGAGCGTGCAGGGCGACTTGATTTTTGAGAAGGAAGTGGAACCGTCATGACCAAACAGGAAAAGCTAGAGGCCCTGCGCGCCGACACCAGCGTACACTACAACTGCTGCCAGTCGGTGCTGATCCCGTTCTGCCGGGAGTGCGGCATCAGCGAGGAGACGGCCTACCGGCTGGGCAGCCAGTTCGGCGGCGGTATGAAGATGGGTTCGGTCTGCGGCGCGGTGACCGGGGCGCTGATGGTGCTGGGCATGACCGGCGCCGGGGAGGAGCGGGCCAAGCAATTCAAGGACGCCTTCCGGGCGGAGAACGGGGCGCTGGACTGCGCCAAGCTGCTGGCGCTGGGCCGGGAGAAGGGCATGCAGCGCAAGGAGCACTGCGACGAAATGATCCGCAACGCCCTGGAGCAGCTCCTGCACGAGCACAACGCGTAAACGCGGCGCCGCCGCCATCCTGGTCTTCGGATGGCGGCGGCGCCGCGTTTAGGTCAGATCAAACGCCACGGGGACGGGGAACTCGGTGCGGCGGGAGAAGTACAGCGCCAGCTCCACGGTGTCCCAAGGGTAATCCTCAAGGATCAGCTCCGTGGCGAAATAGCCTTCCGGCAGGTCCGTTTCATCCTCCGTCCCCCACCAGAGGCCCCCGGAGGAAATGGTGCTGAAGCGGTTCAGGTCGTGCGTCTCCCCGTCGGGCGAACGGTAATGGCCGCCGAAGAGCGGATAGGAGGCGTGGAACGTCTCCGTATTGCCGGGCGGGTCGGGGGCGATGAGGGCGAGGCCCACCTGCCGGCCGATGCGGTGGACGCTGAGGTGCATATCCTCGGGCAGCGCGTCCAGCGCCGTACCGCGCTCTAGGTCCAGCGCCACGTATTCCCGCTCCGGGGCCAGCCAGGTGGCCTGGGTGATGTGAAGCGTCAGATGCTTCGGGTTGCGGAAGAAGGGGCTTTCGCAAAGATAGGTGTCCCCCATGGAGGCCAGCCCGCTGGCGGAGCCCTTCTCGTAGCGCACGCCGTTCTCGTCCTCCAGGTAGAAGTCCAGGGTCTGGAGCTGCTCGGCGTTGTCCGGGTCCTGTTCCAGATTCAGCCGGGCGTGGGTGGGGTAGAGCTCCAGAGAGACCAGGCGGATGCGGTTGCCGTCCAGCTCCACCCAGCGGTCCAAGGCGAGGGCGCGCCCCTGTTCCCGGAAGCGGGCGTCCAGGGGGAACTCGAAGGTAAAGCGGGCGTCCGGCGTCCAGCTTTCGGGGTCGGTAACGCCGGGAAGATAGGCGCGGACTTCACAGTCCAGGCGCAGGGTCTCGGGGAAGGCGAAGTCCTCCGTGCCGATGGCCGCGGTGATGGCGTTGGACAGCTCGCCGGGGGCGACGCTGCTGCTCATAAGAGAAAAGCCCTCCAGTTCCTCCCCGTCGGGGCCCTTCAGCTTCGGACGAAGCTCCATGAGGGAGGCGTCCTCCGGACCGGTGACGGTGACGAAAAAGATCAGCTGGGCCGGGTCCGCCATGAGGTAGTTCAGCGTCATGGTGACGCCGTTGGCGCTTTGGGTCTGGTCGATGCGCTGGGCGTAGTCGTGCTCCACGGCGGTGGAGAGGGTGGGGGAGAAGGATACCGCGGCGGCCAGCTCCTTTAAGACCGGGATGTGGGAGCAGGCCAGCGCAAAGGGCGCGGACAGGTTTACCAGCAATACGAACAGGGCCATGGCCCCGGCAAGGCTCCCCAGAGGCACGCCAAAGCGGCGCAGGCGCCGGCGGCGCGCCCGGCGGGCCCTGGCCCGCTGCACGGTATACGCCAGCGCGGACGGATGCTCTTCCAGCTGTGCTTGCAGGGCGGCGTATTCTTCCATGCGGTCCATGTTCAAACCTCCTCGCTCAATTCCAGCTTCAACAGGGACAGGGCTTTCCGCTGCCGGGTGGACACGGTGCCGGGCGGCAGGCCCAGGGCCCGGGCGGTCTCCGCCAGGGTCAGCCCCTGAAAATAACGAAGGGTGATCACCGCACGCAGTTCCCGGGGCAGACGGCCCACGGCCTGACGCAGGGGCAGCGCGTCATATGCCTGCGCCGCCGTCTCAGGCAGCTCGGGCACCGCGATCTCGCGCCTGCGGCGGCGCAGCTCGGTATTGCAGACGTTGATGAGGATACGGGTCAGCCAGGTGTCGAAATACTCCGGCTGACGCAGCTTTTTGTGGGCGCAAAGGCCCTTGTACACGGTCTCGTCCACCGCGTCCAGGGCGTGGGCTTCGCTGCCCAGATAGAGATAGGCGGTGCGGTAGAGCTTCCCCTTCAGAGCCTCCACGCGCTCGATATACTCCTGTTCCTGCAAGGGCGGCGCCCCCTTTCAAGACGTTCCGATGATTAGACGTTCCAGCGGGACGTTTTCATTGCATGGATTGAAAAAAGTTTTGCTTCCATATATAATGATGGCGCATGCAATCGAAGCACACGGAGGGATTCGGTTTGAAATCCTTGGAACAACTGCCCCTGCCCCTGCTGGAGTGGTACCGGGACAACGCGCGGACGCTGCCCTGGCGCAGCGACCCCACCCCCTACCACGTCTGGATCAGCGAGATCATGCTCCAGCAGACCCGGGTGGCGGCGGTGCTGGACTACTACCGCCGCTTTCTGGAGGAGCTGCCCACGGTACAGGCGCTGGCGGCGGTGGAGGAGGACCGGCTGCTGAAGCTGTGGCAGGGGCTGGGGTATTACAACCGGGCCCGCAACCTGCAAAAAGCCGCGCGGACCATCGTGGAGGACTTCGGCGGGCGCTTTCCGGACACTTATGAGGCCATTCTGTCGCTCCCCGGCATCGGGGAGTACACGGCGGGGGCCATCGCCTCCATCGCCTTCGGCCGCCCCGTCCCGGCGGTGGACGGAAACGTGCTGCGGGTCGTGGCCCGGATCACCGGCGACCGCGGGGACATCGCCCGGCCGGAGACCAAAAGCCGCATGCGCGCGGCGTTGCTGTCTATCCTGCCCCAAAGCATGCCGGGCGATTTCAATCAGGCCCTGATGGAGCTGGGCGCTACGGTTTGCCTGCCCAACGGCGCGCCGCTGTGCCGGCGCTGTCCGGCCCATGCCTTCTGCGCCGCCCGGATCGGGGAGCGGACGGGGGAACTGCCCGTCAAGGGAGGAAAAGCGGCGCGGCGGGTGGAGGAGCGCACGGTGTTCCTGATCTTTTTTGAAAACCGGGTCGCGCTGCGCCGCCGTCCGGCGCGGGGCCTGCTGGCAAAGCTCTGGGAGTACCCCAACGAGCCTGCGCCCGCCCCCTGCCCCGTGGAGGCCGCCGCGCTGGCCGACGGCCCGGCGGGAAAGCACATTTTCTCCCACATCGAATGGCGCATGCGCTCGGTGGTGGTGCAGGCCGCGGGACCGGAGCTGCCTCCGGGCTGGGTCTGGGCGGACGGGGAGGCGCTGCGCGCGGAGTACGCCGTGCCGAACGCCTTTCGAAGCTTTGCCAAAGCGGTGGAGGAGCGGCTGAAGTGAAACAGCGGAGAAGCGCCCGCGGCGCGCGCCCGGAAAAGGAGGAGCCTATGCAGCAGACCGTCGCCGCCCAGCGGCGCTATTTTGAGAGCGGGGCCACCCGTCCCCTGACGTTCCGGCTGGAGATGCTCACCCGGCTGGAGCTGGGGCTGGCGCGCTGGGAGGAGGAGCTCCTCGCCGCCCTCAAGGCCGACCTGAACAAGGACCCCTACGAGGGCTATATGTGCGAGCTGGCCCTCACGCTGGGGGAGGTGCGCATGGCCCGCAAGCACCTGCGCGCCTGGGCCCGGCCCGCCCGGCGCAGCACCCCCTTGGCCCACTTCCCGTCCAAGAGCACGGTGTATCGGGAGCCCTACGGCGTGGCGCTGATCATGGCCCCCTGGAATTATCCGTTCTTTCTCACCCTGGCCCCCCTGGTATCCGCCATCGCCGCCGGGTGCTGCGCGGTGGTCAAGCCTTCGGCCTATGCGCCGGCCAGCTCCCGCGCGCTGGCCGGACTGCTGGGGCGGCTCTATCCCCCGGAGTATATCACGGTGATCGAGGGAGGCCGAGGGGAGAACGCCGCGCTGCTGGAGCAGCGCTTCGACTACATCTTCTTCACCGGCAGCCCTGCGGTGGGCCGGACCGTCATGGCCGCGGCGGCGGAGCACCTGACGCCGGTGACCCTGGAGCTGGGCGGAAAATCCCCGGTGATCGTGGCCGCCGACGCCGACGTGGAGCTGGCGGCGGCCCGCATCGTCTGGGGCAAGTGCGTCAATGCCGGCCAGACCTGCGTGGCCCCGGATCATGTGTGGGTCCCGGAGGGGATGCGGGAGAAGCTGGTGGAGGCTATGGGGCGGCAGATCCGGCGCTTTTACGGGCCCGACCCCCTGGCGGGGGAGGATCTGCCGCGAATCGTCAATCGAAAACACTTCGACCGGCTGTGCCGGCTGCTGGAGAGCGGACGCACCGCCCACGGCGGCCAGACCGACCGGGAACGCCTGCGCATCGCCCCCACGGTGCTGGTGGACGTGACCGAAGAGGACGCGGTGATGGGGGAGGAGATCTTCGGCCCCATCCTGCCGGTGCTGACCTATTCCGACCTGGATGCGCTGGTCGGCCGTCTCCAGGGCAAGCCCCGGCCCCTGGCCCTGTACCTGTTCACCCGCAGCCGGGCCGTGGAGCGGCAGGTGCTGGGGCGGCTGTGCTTCGGCGGCGGGTGCGTCAACGACACGGTGGTCCATCTGGCCACGCCCCGGATGCCTTTCGGAGGGGTGGGCAATTCCGGCATGGGCCGGTGCCACGGCAAGGCGGGATTCGACACCTTTACCCATGAGAAAAGCATTCTGAAAAAGGGACGCCTGGATCTTCCCGTGCGCTATCCGCCCTATGGAGCCAAACGGATCTCCACCCTGAAAAAGCTGATGTGACGCCGGGCCCCTGCGCGCGGGCGCTGCTCCCCCGTGAAGCCGCCGGCCATGCCTCCGGCGGACCGGGGCACGCCCGGCCGCAGTCCCTGGCGGAAGGCACAGCGGCCTGGGCCTCCGCCGGACGTTCCCGCAGCGCTTCCGGCCGGCGCTCCGGCTTGGGCGAGCCGATCCGGCGGTCGTATCAAAACGAAAAGACCGGGGACACAGAGGCATCCCCCTTGGAACTTGGCAGTTGGAACAAACATGATGGACTTTTGGGTCGACAGCAGGGAGAAACAATGGATTTTTGTCAAAAACGGCTGGAATTGCGCCCAAGGCGGGGAATCACGCAGAGCGCCGCGGCAGCGGCCCCGGAGAGCGCGCTGCGTCAATACCAGCGGGTTGAAGCGGGAGAGCGGGGGGCTGCTCACCTGCGGCCTATCGCCGGCGGTCACGGCGTACCGGCCGATGGACTCATGGGGCGCACGGAGCGCCGGGAGGTCGGGCGGTGAGCGGCGGAGCGGACGCGCCGATGCGCTGCAGCCTGTGCCCACGCCGGTGCCATGCCCTGCGCACGGAGACGGCGGGGGCGGGGGCATGCCGGATGCCCGCCCTGCCGGTGGTGGCGCGCGCCGCCCTCCACCGCTGGGAGGAGCCGCCTATTTCGGGGGCGCGCGGCTCCGGCACGGTGTTTTTCTCCGGGTGCCCGCTGGGGTGCGTCTTCTGCCAGAACGAGCAGATCAGCCGCCGGGATTTCGGCAGGATCGTCACCGTGGCGCGCCTGCGGGAGATCTTTGGGGAGCTGATCGCCCAGGGGGCCCACAACATTAATCTGGTCAATCCCACTCACTTCGCCCACGCCGTGGCGCGGGCCCTGGAGGAGCCCCTGCCGGTGCCGGTGGTGTGGAACAGCAGCGGGTACGAGCGCTTGGAGACCCTGCGCATGCTGGAAGGAAAGGTGCAGGTCTATCTGCCGGACTGCAAATACGCCGCGCCGGCGTCCGCCGGGCGTTACTCCGCGGCGCCGGACTATCCGCAGACCGCCCGGGCGGCCATCCTGGAGATGTACCGGCAGACGGGGCCCTGCGTGGTGGAGGACGGGCTTTTGAAGCGGGGGGTGCTGATCCGGCATCTGATCCTGCCCGGCCGCCTGGAAGAGGCAAAAGCCGTCATGGATTGGATCGCGGAGCAGTTCCCGCCCGGCGCGGTGCTCTTTTCCCTCATGGGTCAGTATGTGCCCTGGGGCAGGGCGGCGGAATTTCCCGAGATCGACCGCCGCCTGCGCCCGTCCGAGGCGCGCCGTGCCGAGGCGTACATGGCTCAGCTCGGCCTGGAGGGCTTTGCGCAGGACCCGGGCGCGGCGGAAGCGGAATTCATCCCATCCTTTGACCTGACGGGGGTGGAGGGTACGCAGAAGCCCGGGTAAGCCCTGCCGGAGCCGGGGCAAAACACCCGGCCGGAGGCTGGGTGTCAATTCAGAAAAGGAAGGTTTGCAATGGAGCAGACGCAGAAACGGCGGGGGGACAGCCGCATGAAGGTCATGTGGCGGCTGTCCTGGCCCGCCATTATCGAGCAGATATTGGCCACCATGGTCAGCTACGTGGATACGGCTATGGTAGGCGTCATGGGCGCGGCGGGGACCGCCGCCGTATCAGTGAACGCCGCTCCCA
Source organism: Lawsonibacter sp. (assembly GCF_022777125.1). Taxonomy (NCBI): domain Bacteria; kingdom Bacillati; phylum Bacillota; class Clostridia; order Eubacteriales; family Oscillospiraceae; genus Lawsonibacter; species Lawsonibacter sp. The sequence goes on along the minus strand of NZ_JALFGV010000010.1, from coordinate 14,140 downwards.
TCTGGCTGTCCGGCGGATTGCTGGTGGGCGTGGGCGTGGGGTACTCGGTGCAGGTGTCCAACGCCATCGGCGCGGGGGACGACGAGCGGGCCCGGCAGATCATCCGCCAGGGCGTGCTGGCCACCCTGGTGACGGGCTTTCTGGGCCTTTTGCTCTTCCAGGCGCTGGCCCCCCTGATCCCCCGGTGGCTGGGCGCCAAGCCGGAGGTGCTGCCCCAGGCGGTCTCCTACCTGCGGTGCTACACCATGGCCATGCCCTTTATCGCCGCCGGCTACATCTTCTCCGCCATCCTGCGGTGCATGGGCAATACAAAGGCCCCGCTGTACTTCAACACGGCGGCCAATCTCATCAATATCGTGCTCAACTTTTTCCTCATCTACCCCACCCGGACGGCCGTCCTCTTCGGGGCGCCGGTGACCCTCCCCGGCGCGGGGCTGGGGGTCACCGGCGCGGCCATCGCCTCCGCCTCCGCCCTGGCCTTCGCGGGGGGCGCGCTGCTCATCGCCGGGTTCCGGCAGGGGGAGCGCTTCCGGATCTCGCTGCACGACAGCTTCCGGCCCGACCGGGCCATCATCCGGCAGGCCGTCCACCTTGGGGTGCCCACCGCCGCCGAACGCTGCACCATCAATCTGGGCCAGATCGCCATGACCGCCGTGGTGGCCTCTCTGAGCACCGTGGCCCTGGCGGCCAACCATATCGCCACCACCGCGGAGGGACTGTGCTATCTGCCCGCCTACGGCATCTCCTTCGCGGGCATCGCCCTAGTGGGACAGGCGGTGGGTGCGGGCAGCGAGGAAGACGCCCAGGCCTACGGCAGGCTGGCCGCCCTGCTGGGCTTCTTCCTCACGCTGGGCACGGCGGTGGCCCTGTTTCTGCTGGCCCCTTATCTGGCCGCCCTGTTCAACTCCGACGCCGAGGTGGTGGCCCAGGCTGCCCTGATGCTGCGCATCGTGTCGGTGTCCGAGCCCTTCTTCGCCCTGTCCATCATCCTGTCGGGCGCCCTGCGGGGCGCGCACGACGTGCGCTTCCCCATGGTGGTGGGGCTGCTCTGCATGTGGGGCGTGCGCATCGTGCTGGCGCCCATCCTGGTGTACCGGGCGGGCATGGGCCTGGCCGGCGTATGGACCGCGATGGCCGCAGACCTGATCCTGCGGGGCGTCCTGTGCGCCCTGCGCTGGCGCAGCGGGAAATGGAAGACCATCTGCGGGCTGGAACGGGCCGGGGTCCTGCGCTGAACGCGCCCGGCTCACTCCAGCAGCCGCTTCATATCCTCCGGCAGGGGGAGCTGCCAGGAAAGGGCCGCCCCCGTGATGGGATGGCGCAGGGAGAGGCGGGCGGAGTGGAGCGCCGGACGGGAAATGAGGGCGCGCTCCTCCGTGCCGTAGAGAAAGTCTCCGGTCAGAGGACAGCCCAGGGAAGCCATGTGGACCCGGATCTGGTGGGTGCGCCCGGTGTCCAGCTCCAGGCGCACCAGGGCGCGGCCATGGGCAGCGCACAGGACCTGGTAGCGGGTACGGGCGCTCTGCCCGGCGGGGTCGATCCGCCGTGCCATCAGCGAGCCGGGCACCGGGCCGATGGGGGCGTCCACGACGCCCTCCGCCGGGACGGGGACGCCCTGGCATACCGCCAGATAGCCCCGGCGAAAGGCACTCGTGTGCAGCGCGCGCTTGAGGCGCTCCTGCGCGTGGGGGTGCTTGGCGACCACCATCAGGCCGCTGGTGCCCCGGTCCAGCCGGTGGACGGGGTGATAGTCGGCGCACTCACCCGACTGATCGTAATAATACAGGAGAAAATTACCCAGCGTATCGTCAAAATGCCCCGGGCCCGGATGGCAGGGGACGCCGGGGGCCTTGTTGAGCACCAGAAGGTCCGCATCCTCGTACACGATGTCCAGCGCCCCGGGGGCAGACACGATGCCGCTGCGGCGCACATCGTCGGATACACGGACCGAGAGCAGCTGCCCCGCCGCCGCCCGCCGGTCCGTATGGACCCGCACGCCGTCCAGCAGGATACCGTCCTCCAGCCATTTGACGTGCCGGATGAGCGTACCGGAGAGCCCCAAGCCGCGGCGCAGCAGGGTATCCACTGTTTTGCCGGCCTGTTCCGGCGCTACGGTCAGCGCCAGACGGCGGGGCGCGTGTTCCGCCATGGTACCGCCTCCTTTCCAGGGAATCCATGGGATACAGTATAACATTGCCCGGCCTGCTTTTCAAATGCGCCGGGCTGTGCTATAATCCTTACGAACACGAAGGTACAGCAAAGCGAGGTGAGCCCCATGCCGGAAAAGCTGGGCCTCTATATCCACATCCCCTTCTGCCGCAGCAAATGCGACTACTGCGATTTTTACTCCCTGGCGGGACGTGAGGAGCGCATGGACGACTACCAGAAGGCCCTGATGACCCACATGAAGGAAACTGCGCCCCTGACCCGCGGCTGGCAGGTGGATACCGTCTATTTCGGCGGCGGTACGCCCAGCTTTTATGGCAGCCGCCGCCTGAAAGAGCTGCTGCGGCTGATCGGCAAGCGCTTCGATCTGGCCAAGGACGCGGAGATCACCGTAGAGTGCAACCCGGACAGCATAAACCGCCGGGATCTGATCGCCCTGCGCAGGGCCGGGGCCAACCGCATCTCCCTGGGGGTGCAGTCCGCCCACGACTGCGAATTGCAGAACCTCCGCCGGGCGCACACCTTCCGCCAGGCCCAGGAGGCGGTGGCGGCGGCCCGGACGGCGAAATTCAAGAACATCAGCCTGGACCTGATCTACGGGCTGCCCGGCCAGGACATGGAGGGGTGGCAGGATACGGTGGAGCAGGCGCTTTCCCTGCGCCCGGAGCATCTGTCCTGCTACGGGCTGAAGGTGGAGCCGGGCACGCCGCTGGATGACCGGGTGATCCGGGGAGAGCGGCTGCCCGACGACGACGTCCAGGCCGATTTGTATCTGTGGATGGTGGACCGGCTGGCAAGGGAGGGCTACCGGCAATACGAGGTCTCCAACTTCGCCCGCTCCGGCTTCCAGTCCCGGCACAACCTGAAATACTGGATGGGGCGGCCCTATATCGGATTCGGGCCCGGCGCCCACTCCGACTTCGGCGGGCGGCGCTACTCGTTCGTGCGGGACCTGGACCGGTATATCACCGGCGTGCTGGAGGGAGGCGCGGTCATCGACGAGTCTGAGCTCATCCCGCAGCGGGAGCGGGGGGGCGAGTATCTGATGCTCCGCCTGCGCACCACACGGGGCATCGAGGAGTGGGAGTACCGCAGGGAGTATTTCATGAACTTCGATCCCATCGAACAGCTTCTGGAAGAATACGAGCGGCAGGGCTGGGCCGAACGCCATGACCGCCGCTGGAATTTGACCCCGAAGGGGTTTTTGGTCTCCAACCAACTGATCGGCGAACTGATGACCGCCCAGGAAGAGGCGACTTTGAACAATACCCTGCCCCGCCTGCGCCGGGGAAGGCCGGAGCAGAGCGCGCCCCAGCCGTAAGAAAAAGGTAAGAATTGCGGGAAATACTGCTTGAAAATGCAAGCGGCTTTCCGAGAGGCTGCAGCCCGCCGCGCGTACTGCGCCGCCGCATGCGCCCGCCCGCGCCCTTCCGTCCGGCGGCGGGCGCATGCGCGTCAAGGGGAGCGCGCGGCGCGGGAAAGCCCTCCGGAGGGGCCTTGGCGCGGAGACGGCGCTGAAACGCTGCCGGGGACGTTGTGTTATGCAAGCGTTTCTCGCATTCCTGCACGGACATCCGGCCGTTTGACCGAATACGAGGTTCCCGCCTGTTTACAGGCGGGAACTTTTGTGTTAACATAACGTCTGTTATCTCGTAAGCGCCGTACCCCCGGCGGACAAGGGGCGATCGGGCGGTTCGGGCCGAGGCGGGCGCCGGCAGGCGTGCCGCCCCGCCTTCCCGGGGAGACCATGGAAACACACAGGAGGAACTGGATGAAGCGATGGATGCAACGGGGCGCGGCCTTCGGCCTGGCCCTTCTGATGACGGCGGGCGCGGCGGGCGCCTCGGCCTCCGATGCCCTGGGCTGGGAGATCCACACAGGGCGCGTGCCCCTGTCCCAGGGGACGGAGCTGGGAAAAAACATCTTCTGGAGCGATACTTACTCCGACCTGCGCACGGAGCACTACATTACCTATGCCCCGAATGAGAACGTCACGCCCACGGTGGCCTACGGCAGCAAGGTGCTCACCCGCGCCACCCTGACCAGCATGGCGCAGGGCCTGGAGAGCCAGGGCAAGCGGGTGGTCTCCGGCATCAACGGGGACTTTTATGTGCTGGCCACCGGCGCGCCCGTCGGGCTTTTGGTCACCGACGGCGTGCTGCGTTCCACCCAGCCCTACAACGTCTCCTGGGCCATCGGCTTCCGCGCCGACGGCACCGCCTTTATCGGCACCCCCAACGTGAGCGTGGCCGCCGTGCTGGGCGGGCAGGTCTACTCCGTCAGCGGCGGCGTGAACAAGGTGCGCAAGCCCTCCGCCTCCGACGGCAGCGGCGGGCTGACCCTGCTGACCAGCGATTTTGCCTCCACCACCCAGAACACCGAGGCGGGGGTGGATGTGATCCTGTCCCCGGCGGCCGACCCCGTCACCGGACAGGTCCCTCAGCTGAAGATCGGCAGCCAGCTGACGTGCACGGTGGAACAGGTGCTGGAGTCCACCGGCGCGACGGCGATCCCGGAAGGAAAGCTGGTGCTCACGCTCAACGGCAAGGATAAGGCGGAGCTTTTGGCCGCCCTGCGCGCCCTTCAGGCGGGAGACACGGTGACGCTTTCCGCCACCAGCCCGGACAGCCGCTGGGACAGCGTGACCCAGGCGGTAGGCGGCATGTACAAGCTGGTCACGGGCGGCGTGGTGGAGAGCGGGCTCAACGCCGAGCAGACCGCGCGCTCCGCCGTGGGCATCAGGGCCGATGGCAGCCTGGTCTTTTACACCGTGGACGGCAAGCAGTCCGGCTACAGTGTGGGGGCCACCCTGACCCAGTGCGCCAAGCGTCTGGTGGAGCTGGGCTGCGTGGAGGCGGTCTGCCTGGACGGCGGCGGCTCCACCACGCTGGGCGTTACGTATCCCGACCAGAGCGGCATGCAGGTGATCACCAGCCCCTCCGACGGGACTCAGCGGGCCAATTCCAACGCCATCTTCCTGACCACTGAGCTGGCGCCGACGGGGGAGCTGGCCTCCTACTATGTGACCCCCGCCGACAGCATGGTGCTCTCCGGCGCAACGCTGAATCTGACGGCCACGGGGGTGGACAGCCACTTCTACGCCATGACCGGCGCGAGCGTGGGCTGGAGCGTGACCAGCGGCGGCGGAGCGGTGGATGACAGCGGTGTTTTCACCGCCGGGAGCGAGAGCGGCTTTGTTCAGGTCACCGCCTCCGACGGCCGGGCTTCGGGCAGCGCCTACATCACCGCCGTGGCCACGCCGGACGCCATTTCCCTTACCCGGGAGGATACCGGGGACAAGGTGGAGGCGCTGAACCTGGACCCGGGCGAACAGGTCGACCTGAAGGCCTCCGCCGTCTATAAGAAAATGGCCCTGGTCAGCCAGGATGCTAATTATACCTGGACGGCGGATCCCGCGGTGGGCAGCGTGGATGCAAACGGCGTCTTCACCGCGGGGCAGGTGACGGCCAGCGGCGACCTGACGGTCTCCGCCGGCGGGAGGACCGTGACCGTCCCCATCAGCGTGGCGGGACATGTGAATACCCTGGAGGACTGCGAGGGCGATCTGTATGCCTTTGCCGCCACCGAAACCGCGTCCTTTGCATCGGAGAGCGATCTGAACTACGTGCGTTACGGACGCAAGAGCCTGCGCCTGGACTATGACGCCGCGGGCGGCGCCGCCAGCCTGACCGGCGTGCTGAGCATCCCGGCCGGGGAGCGCTATCTGGGCGTATGGGTGTATGGAGACGGCTCGGGCAATACCCTGCTGGCCACCATTACCGATCAGTCCCTCCAGTCCCGGCAGCTCCTGCTGACCGCGCTGGACTTCACCGGCTGGAAGCATGTCTCCGCCGCCCTGCCCGAGGGCGCCGTGGCCGTGTCCGCCCTCGATGTGATCTACGGCGGCGGGGAGGGCAAGCAGACGGGCACGCTCTGGCTGGACCAGTTTACCGTCTCCAACGAGGAGATGCACGATACCACGCCGCCCGCGCTCACCCTTACCGTCAGCGGAACCGCCGTCAGCGCCAGGGTGACCGACGATGTGGACCGGAGCATTCCACAGAAAAACCTTTCCCTGACCTATGACGGCGAGCGCCTGGGCTTTACCTGGAACGAAAGCACGGGGACCCTGAGCGCCGCCCTGCCCGCCGCCGATGCAGGCTATCACCGTGTGTCCGTCTCCGCCGCGGACGCCAGCGGCAACCTCTCCCGCGCCAGCGCCGACGTGCTGCCCGCCGGGGAGCGGACCCAGGTCTTCACGGACATGGGCGGCCATTGGGCGGACGCCTATGCCGCCTTCCTGTACGACGCCGGCGTCACCAACGGGGTGTCCGCCGCCGACGGCAGCCTGCTTTATCAGCCGGACAAGAACATTACCCGGGCCGAGTTCTTTGCCCTGACGGCCCGGTGGCTGGGACTGGATCTGAGCCAGTATGCCGGCGTGGAGCTCCCCTTTGCCGACAGCGCGGAGCTGCCGGAATGGGCCCTGAACGAGGTCAAGGCCATGTATGCCCTGGGCATCGTAAACGGGGCGCTGGAGAACGGGGTTTTGAAGGTCAACGCCCTTTCCACCATCAGCCGGGCCGAGGCGATGACCATCCTGGGACGCACCCAGGCCAAGGGCTATGCCCAGGCGGAGCTGACCTTTGACGATGCCGCGTTGGTGCCCTCCTGGGCCGCGGATTATGTCAAGAGCCTTGCCGGCCAGGGCGTGGTCAGCGGCTACAACAACCGGATCCGTCCCAATGACCCGCTGACCCGCGGCGAGGTGGCCAAGCTGCTTTACAGCATGCGGTAAGCGCCGCTGGGAAGGGGAGCGGCTGGCTTTCCGGCGGAAACGAGACAGAAGAGACGCAGAAAGGCTGTGGGGATTGCCGTCCGGGCAATCCCCACAGCCTTTCTGCCGTGTGCGGGGCGATCGGTGCCCCTCAGTAAAAGGACGCGCCCCGGGCGCTCAGGCGGGTAACGTCCAGTTCCGCACGGAACTGGGCCTCGGCCTGCTCCGGCTCACGCATTAGGGTCTCCAGCACCTCGAAGACGAAGCAATCCCGCCCGTATCGGCTCCAGTCGTCGGCCAGGGCGGGAAGAAGCGGAGTGCCGGTGGATGCTGCAAAGGCAAAACGCTTGCGCCTGGCCGCGGGGTCGGCGGCGGACAGCAACAGGAGACGGCCGGTGGCCGTGTTCCGGACGGCGCACACGCCGCCCGTCACCTCCCGCTCCCGGTAGGAAAAGCCCCTTTCGGCGCGGCGTCTTAGCCATGGTAACCCAGCTCCCCCAGAATGCGGGCAAGCACCGCCATCCGCTCGCCCAGCAGCTCCCCATCCCGTGCCAGGGCCTGCTGGAAGAGCTGCACATCCTCGTCGATGTGGCCGTTGCGCCGGCAGACCTCCACAGTCATGGCGTCCCCCTGAAGACCCACCCGGTCGATCTGAGGATGCTCCGGATCATAGCCCTTGGGAAAGCGGTAGGCCTCCTCCTGAAAATAAAGTTGGGCGCGGCAGGCAAGGATCGCCAGGTCCAGCACCCGGTGCAGGGGCAGTTCCTCCGATTGACGGGACCATTTTTCCCCGGTATACCGCCAGACTTTGGCGGAAATGTCCACGCGGCCCCGGTCGTTCCACTGGGCCAGTCCCAGGGAGAGGCCCTTTGCGTCGGAATCGTAAGCGGAGCGGCCGTCAATGCGCTCGTAATCCTCCGCCACGACCACCGGCTTGTGCTTCAGGTTGGTTGGAATATCCATGGTCAAGACTCCTGTCAGTAAATTAGTAATTTAGTAAATTACTAGAGGAATTGTAGCACGCATAAAGAAACCTGTCAAGGGAAAAGCTGTGATTGGATCAAAGGAGGTTGCCCATCCATGGATATGACCAACAAAGAATACGGCCAATACGTCAATTCCAAATCCAAGCCCTCACCCCTGTGGAAGAATCTGCTCTGGGCCTTTGTGACCGGCGGGCTGATCTGCACCGGCGGGCAGGGCCTGCTGAATCTGTTCCAGGCCTGCGGGATGAGCGAGACCGCCGCCGGTACCGCAGTGTCGGTGACCCTCATCTTTCTGGCGGCGCTGTTCACCGGCCTCGGCCTGTTCGACAAACTGGCCAAACATGCCGGAGCGGGTACTCTGGTGCCCATCACCGGATTTGCAAACGCGATGGTCGCCCCGGCCCTGGAGTTCAAGAGTGAGGGGCTGGTCATGGGCGTAGGGGCCAAGATGTTCGTGATCGCCGGACCCGTGCTGGTCTTCGGGATCAGTGCTTCGGTCCTCTACGGCGTGATCCTTCAGCTCTTTTTCCGGGGATGAAGAAAGGCGGACGGGCGCGGGAAATTCCCGCGCCTGTCCGCTCAAATTGATTTTTCCTACAAAAAGGTATTGACAAAAATGGAGCTCGGTAGTACAATATAGCCAGAAAGGAAGGAGTGAGTCCCGTGGGCTAGCAAAGCTCATAAAAGTCATTCGGTTCTTTTCATCCCCGCGCAGCGAATCGCAGGAAAATGAAATTCCGGTTGGTATCTGTTCCGAACCCCTGCTCAATGGAGTGAGCCGCACCAAAGGAAAGCCTCAGACGCGAGAATTTGCCGAAGACAGGATCCTAGCGTGCCGAAGTGTTACAGGAAACAGGGAACACGGGAATTTCTCCATCCTTTTGATTCCGGCGCAGCAAAATCCAGAGAAAGAAGAGGTAACGCGTAGTGATTGAACCCCAGGCTCAGGTGTAGCCCCCCGGTCACGCTGGATGGCCGGGGGGTTGTGCTGTGTCTGGGGGAACTTGCGCGGAAACCCTCCGCTGCGTGTGGGGTCGGAAAAAACAAGATCGGCAATCGGGCGCGGCCGGCCGGCCGCGCCCGATTCTGGTTTGACCCGTGCTGCAAGGCCGGGCGGATCAGAGCAGATTGAGTCCGTTGATGTCCAGCTTGAAGGTCAGCTCCAGAAACTCCGCCGCCCGGCGGCACAGGAGCATCCGCTCCAGAAAGATCTCAAAATAATCCATGACGGCGCAGAATTCCGTGTTGATGGTCAGGGACAGGGTGATGGTGCGCCGCTGCGCATCCAGCTCCAGATCCGAGCGCTCGGCGGCATAATTGACCCGGTCGTGGATATCGAAGCTCTGGTGTTCTTTATTGCGTACCCGGCTGCGGCGCACGTCGGTCTTGTCGGCCAGGATGAGGGCGGCGGCGATGGGGTTGACCGGGAAGGCGGTAGCGTCGTCGTGGTTGCCGATGGCGGTGATCACGGCGGCGGTTTGCTCCGGCTCCATTCCCATTTTGTCCAGGATGCGGAAGGCCATCACTCCGCCGGTAAGGGCATGGTCGTGGCGGTTGACCACATTGCCGATGTCGTGCATAAACCCGGCGATGCGGGCCAGCTCGGTATCCTGAGAACCGTACCCCAGCTGTGCCAGAATAGCGGCGGCGGTCTCGGCGCAGCGGGTCACATGGGCAAAGCTGTGCTCCGTGAAGCCCCGGGCCAGCAGGGAACGGTCCGCCTGCGTGATGTAGGTGCGTACCTCCGGATTCTGACGTACGTCTTCATAAGTGATGTTCATGGGGAGCGCCTCCTGTTCCAAATTGGATCGGTCACACGTCCATAGTATCGGAATTGCGCGGGTATTTCAACCGTTTTGTTTTTGCATACCAATTGGAGGAATAATACTTGACAAAATTTATCCAATATGATAAGGTAACGTCAGAACAGAAGGAGGCGGGGGTCATGCTCATCACGCGGGAAAGCGACTATGCACTGCGCCTGCTGCGCACGCTGCGGGACGGGGAGCAGTATAGCGTGGGCGAGCTGGCCCGGCGGGAGATGGTGCCCCAGCCCTTTGCCTACAAAATCGTCAAGAAGCTCTCGGCAGCCGGTATGGTGCAGGTATCCCGGGGGGCTGAGGGCGGCTGCCGGCTGACGGCGGACTTGACGCAGACCACGTTGTACGACCTGCTGCGCGCCATGGAGGAAGACAGCAACATCAGCTCCTGCATGGAGGCGGAATATGCCTGCCCCTGGCGGGCCGCGCACGGCGGCTGCTCGGTCCACGCGAGGCTGGGGGAAATCCAGCGCCGCTTGGATGCGCAGCTGCATGCGCACAGCCTGGAGGAGCTTTTGGCATGAGGGCGGGACGCCGTGCCGTTTACGTTGAATTTGGATAAAATTTATCTAATATAGGCATGCCGTATGCATTGCAGAAGGAGGTTACCCAAATGTTGTTCCAGACCACACAGGACCACGAGGCGCTGCGCGCCAAGCTCCGCGCGTTTGCGGAGCGCGAGATCAAGCCCGTCGCATTTACCCTGGACCAGGGCAACCAGTTCCCGGACGAGGCGGTCAAGAAGCTGGGGGAGATGGGCCTGATGGGCATTCCCTACCCGGCGGAATACGGGGGCGCGGGACTGGACGTGCTCAGCTACGCCATCGCTGTGGAAGAACTGGCCCGGGTGGACGCAGGCGCGGGCGTCATCCTGTCCGCCCACGTGTCCCTGGGCTCCTGGCCTATCTTCGCCTACGGGACGCAGGAGCAGAAGCGCAAGTACCTGGTTCCCCTGGCCAGGGGCGAGAAGATCGGCGCCTTCGGCCTGACCGAGCCAAACGCGGGTTCGGATGCCGGCGGCACCGAGACCACCGCCGTGGACCGGGGGGACCACTACGTCCTCAACGGGGGCAAGATTTTCATCACCAACGCCCCCAAGGCGGACACCTACGTGGTTTTCGCCGTCACCACGCCCGATATCGGTACCCGGGGCATTTCAGCTTTTATTGTGGAAAAAGGCTGGAAGGGCTTTGAATTCGGCGATCATTATGATAAAATGGGAATCCGGTCCTCCACTACGGCGGAGCTGATCTTCAACGATGTAAAGGTGCCCAAGGAAAACCTGCTGGGCCGGGAGGGCGACGGTTTCAAGATCGCCATGGCCACCCTGGACGGCGGGCGGATCGGCATTGCGGCCCAGGCGCTGGGCATCGCCCAGGGGGCTTACGAGTCCGCAGTGGAATACGCCAAGGAGCGGGTACAGTTCGGAAAACCCATTGGCTTCCAGCAGGCGATCTCCTTTAAGCTGGCCGACATGGCCACCAAGCTCCGCTGCGCCCGGCTGCTGGTCTATTCCGCCGCCGACCTGAAGGAACGCCACGAGCCCTACGGCATGGAGTCCGCCATGGCCAAGCAGTACGCCTCCGATATTGCGCTGGAGGTGACCAACGACGCCCTGCAGATCTATGGCGGCACCGGCTACCTCAAGGGCATGGATGTGGAGCGCATGTACCGCGACGCCAAGATCACCACGATCTATGAGGGGACCAACGAGATCCAGCGGGTGGTCATCGCCTCCCATATCCTGGGCAAGGCACCCATGAGCGAGGGCGGCTCCTCCAGCCGGCCCAAGAAGCCCGCGCCCGTCACCGGCGTGCGCAAGAAGATCCTCTTCAAGGGAGACGCGCAGGAGAGCGTGGACGCGCTGGTCCAGGCGCTGAAGAAGGACGGCTACGACTTTACGGTGGGCATCCCCGCCGATACCCCCATCCCCCAGGCCGAGCGGGTGGTCTCCGCCGGTAAGGGCATCGGGCCGCAGAAGAACATGAAGCTCATTGAGGCGCTGGCCCACGCTGCCGGCGCGGCCATCGGCTCCTCCCGCCCTGTGGCGGAGACGCTGAAATACGTCTCGTTGGACCGCTATGTGGGCATGTCCGGACAGAAGTTTACCGGCAACCTGTACATCGCCTGCGGCATCTCGGGCGCCACGCAGCATCTCAAGGGCATCAAGGACGCCTCTACCATCGTGGCCATCAACAAGAACGGAAACGCCCCCATCTTCAAAAACTGCGACTACGGCATCGTGGGCGACGTGAACGAGGTCCTGCCCCTTCTGGCCGAGGCCCTTGGCACCGGCAAGAAACAGAGCGCGCCCCCCATGGTCAAGATGAAGCGGCCCCAGCCTCCCAGGGCCGAGCCCATTGGGCCCCGGTATATCTGCGGCGGCTGTGGTTATGAATACATTCCTGAATTGGGCGACGAGGACGCTGAGATCGCCCCCGGCACCCTGTTTGAAAAGCTGCCTGAGGACTGGGTCTGCCCGGAATGCGCGGAGGGCAAGCATCAGTTCATCCGGGCATGAACGCAGAAGGAGGAACGAACATGTACTGCGTACGCGAAGTGACGAAAGATCTGTATTGGGTGGGCGCCAACGACCACAGGACGACTCTGTTCGAAAATATCCATCCCATCCCCAGGGGCGTCTCCTACAACGCCTACCTCCTGCTGGATGAGCAGAGCGTGCTCTTCGACACGGTGGATTGGTCGGCCTGCCGCCAGCTGCTGGAGAATCTGGAGCACCTGCTGGGCGAGCGGGCGCTGGACTGCCTGGTCATCAACCATATGGAGCCGGATCACGGGGCCTCCATCGAGGAGCTGCTGCGGCGCTATCCCAATCTGAAGCTCATCGCCACCGAAAAGGCCTTCATGCTTATGCGCCAGTTCGGCTTCCACGTGGACGGTCATGAGCTGGTGGAGGTCAAGGAGGGGGATACCTGCACCTTCGGCGGGCATACCGTCACCTTCATTGCCGCCCCCATGGTTCACTGGCCGGAAGCGATGCTCACCTTTGACCGCGCGAATGGAGCGCTTTTCTCCGCCGACGCCTTCGGCTCCTTTATTGCTCTGGACGGCAAGCTTTTTAATGACGAGGTGGCGTTCGACCGGGACTGGCTGGACGAGGCGCGGCGTTATTTCACCAACATCGTGGGCAAATACGGCCCCCATGTCCAGAAGCTGCTGGGCAAGGCCGCGGGCATTCTGGACCAGATCAAGTTCGTCTGTCCCCTCCATGGGCCCGTATGGCGCTCCGACCTGGGCTATCTGATCGACAAATACGACAAATGGAGCCGCTACGCGCCGGAGGAGCAGGGCGTCATGATCGCCTATGCCTCCATGTATGGAAATACCGAGGCCGCCGCCCAGGCCCTGGCCGCCCGCCTGTGCGAGAAGGGCTGCACCAAGGTGGCCGTTTACGACGTATCCAATACCCACGTCTCCTATCTGATCTCCGAGGCGTTCAAGTACAGCCATATCGTGCTGGCCAGCGTGACCTATAACCTGGGGATCTATCCGGTCATGCACAACTTCCTCGCGGACATGAAGGCGCTCAACCTGCAAAACCGCACCTTCGCTCTCGTCGAGAACGGCTCCTGGGCCTGCAAGTCCGGGGACCTGATGCAGAAGTTCATTGATGAGGAAATGAAGAACATGACCGTGCTCAACGAGCGTCTGTCCATGGCCTCTTCGCTCCACGCCGACAAGGCGGTGGAGCTGGACACTCTGGCCGATGCCATCATGGACTCCATGCGCACATAAGCAGACCGGTAAAAGGGCGGGGCCCGCACATCTGTGCGGGCCCCGCCCTCAGCTTGTCGAAAAGGCTGCACGAACGTTTCCCCCCGACTTCTTGCCAAGCAGCCGGCAGAAATTTCATCAGAGGGGTCATTCCCAGGGCCGCAGCGTAAGAACAGGCGCCGGTGGCACATATTTGGTACAGACCGTGGCGGCACATCCGCCCCGGGGGAACCCGGTGTCCCTGGAAGGGACGGATTCTGATTTGCTTCCGCCGCCTGCCCGCGCCTGTGCCCGAGCGCCCTTGGGGTGCCGATGCGTGAAGGGGGAGCGCGCAAGCGCGGGATGGCCTTCTGGAGAGGCTAGAGTGCAGCCGCCCGCAGAGCGGCTCCTGGCGCGGAGATGCGGCGCAAGGAAGATTACAGCTGCTTCAGATCATACGGGGTCGTCTGGTAGACGTAGTAAGTGAACCACAATTACGGCAGACCGTACCTATTTGACCTATGAACAGAGAAATATGGCCAATATGCTGCTAAAAAAGTTAGAAGAATTTTTCTCTACACCTTTTCTACACCACCTCACTGATGGGTACGACCTTCGGATTAAGCGTCTCCCGATACCTCTGCTCCTTCAACGAATCAGAGGAGGCAAACACGCCT
>NZ_JALFGV010000005.1:0-25570 GCF_022777125.1 Lawsonibacter sp. | reverse complement strand
CACGCGGGGTGGGGCGGGGTTTCCATCGCAACCCGCGCCCCTCTGGGTCAGTTTGTCGAAAAAGGCCTTTGGCCTTTTTCGACAGTGTGATGCATGTCGGACAGGGCTCGATCCTTGCAGAAAAGTCGCCCTGTCCGTCATGCGAGGTGTCATTTCCGACGCGCATGTCGCCGGAAATGTCGGAACTTCCTTTCCTTCCGTCGTCTGCGGACGACTCAACTCTGCGAGGCTCTTCTCCAGGAGGGGTTTTCGACAGCCTGGCGCCCCACAGCGTTTCAGAATATCTCCCGCAGGAGGGCCGCGCAGCGTTTCGCCGCTGCGGCCAGGCGCGCTTATTGCTGGAGAAACCGGGAGAGAAACTCCTGCGTGCGCTTGTTTTTGGGGGCGGAGAACAGGCGGATGGGGTCGCTCTCCTCGCAGATCACACCGTCGGTCATAAAGACCACGTGATTGCTCACATCCCGGGCAAAGGCCATCTCGTGGGTGACCACGATCATCGTCATCCCCTCCCGCACCAAATTGCGCATGACTTCCAGCACCTCGCCCACCATTTCGGGGTCCAGGGCGGAGGTGGGCTCGTCGAAAAGCAGCACCTCCGGCTCCATGGCCAGCGCCCGGGCGATGGCCACCCGCTGTTTCTGGCCGCCGGAGAGCTGGCGGGGCAGCGCGTTCACGTAGGGCGCCATGCCCACCTTGCGCAGATAGTGCATGGCTTTTTCCCGGGCCTCCTCTGCGCCCCGGCTCAGCACCTTGCGCTGGCCGATCTCGCAGTTCTTCAGCACGCTCATATTGTCAAACAGGTTGAAGCTCTGAAAGACCATGCCCACCTTGGCCCGGTAGCCGGGTACGTTGATGCCGGGGGACAGGATATTGGAGCTGTGGAAACGGATCTCGCCGCTGGAGGGCGTCTCCAGCAGGTTGACGCACCGCAGCAGCGTGGATTTCCCTGAGCCGGAGGAGCCGATGACCGAGATCACGTCGCCGCGGTAGACGGTGAAGTCGATGTCCCGCAGGACCTCATGGGCGCCGAAGGATTTGGAGAGATGTTCGATGCGCAGCAGGGGATGGCGCAGATCCCGTTTTGGCAGCAGATCCATGTTAAACCGTCGCCTCCTTGTCGTTTGGCCCCGCGCCGCCGGCATCCAGGGAAAAGGGATCGCCGGTCAGTTCGTAGTTTTCCGCGCCGGAAAGGCTGCGCTCCCACACCCGCAGCAGCCGGGCGGAGACCAGGGTCATGATCAGGTACAGAAGCATGGCCAGAAAGGCGGCCGGGAAATAGAGGTACACGGCGGCGGCCGCCGATTTGAAGGAGAAGAAAAGTTCTGTGACGCTGATGACCGAGAGCATGGAAGAGTCTTTCAAATTGATGATAAAGTGGTTGCCGATCTGGGGAACCAGATTGCGCAGGGTCTGGGGCAGGATGACGTGAAACATGGCCTGCATATGCGTCATGCCGATGGCTTTGGCGCCCTCCATCTGGCCGGGATCCACGGCCTGGATGCCGCCCCGGACCGATTCCGCCATATAGGCGCCGGTATTGATGGAGAGGATGAAGATGCCGGCGGGAAAGGTGTCCATATGGAGGTGAAACGCATAGGCCGAGCCGTAGAAGATGAACATGGCCTGGGCATCAGGGGCGTGCCCCGGAAAAACTCCACATAGACGGCCAAAACGGCCCGCGCCATCTGCAGCAGCCCCCGCTGGAGCGGCGGCTGGCCGGGCTGGGTGGGGATGGAACGGATCAGCCCCACGCCAAAGCCGATGACGCAGCCGATGGCGGTGCATGCTACCGCCAGCACCACGGTCAGGCCGGCGCCGCGGAGGAAGGAGATGCCGTACCGGCTGAGGACGGTACCGCAGTCGGAAAGGAATTGAAGGATGCTGTCCATGAACTCTTGCTCCTTTTTCGTCATTGAACACAGACCGAAACGCCCGGCCCTGCGCGGGAGGGGCGCGTTCGGCCCGGGGGAAGCGCTGCGGAAGAGAGGGAAGGGGGCGTTACTCCTGATTCAGAGGTTGCACCTCGATGGCCTGGTCCATCATGGCGGTGTAATCATCGGCCGTGTATGCGGCCAGGACCTCGTTGATGGCGGCGGTCAGGCCGGCGTTGCCCTTCTGGACCGAGATGCCGAAGTCGGTCTCTTCTTCGGAGACGTCGAAATCGTCGCCGCTGCCGGTGAATTCCAGCATTTTCATGGCGGGGTAGGCTTTGCAGGCGGACAGCGCGGTGGGCTGATCGGTGACCACCAGGTCCACGGCGCCGGAGTCCAGGGCCACCAGCATGGCGGGCACGGATTCCTGGGCGGGCAGAACCGTAACGTCCGGGATCTGGGGCAGGCAGGCGTCGTACCACACGGTGCCCAGCTGGCTGGTGGCCTTGGCTCCGCTGAAGCCGCTGATGCCGGCGGCACCGGCATAGGCGCCGTCCGATTTCACCAGACACACGATAGAGGCGTAGTAATAGGGATCGGAGAAGTCCAGCTGGGCGGCCCGGTCGGCGGTAATGCACTGACCGGCGATGACCGCGTCCACACTGCCCGACTGAAGGGCAGGGATCAGAGCGTCCCACTCCATCTTGACGATCTCCAGTTCACAGCCCAGATGCTCGGCGATCTTCTTGGCGAACATGACGTCGTAACCGTAGGCGTAGTCGGAGGTGCCGGAGATGGGGACCGCGCCGTTGGAATCGTCGGCCTGCGTCCAGTTGAAGGGCGCGTAGGCACACTCCATGGCCACCTTCAGCACGCCGTCCTCCACCAGCTTGGGCGTGAGGGCGCTTTCCGGCGCGGCGGCCATCGGTGCAGAGGCATCCGGGGCGGGGACAGACGCGGAGCCGCCGCTGGAGCAGGCGGCCAGAGACAGGGTCATGGTCAGGGCCAGCGCAAGTGTGAGCAAAGTCTTGCCTTTCATTGGGATCAAACTTCCTTCCATTTTGTGTTTCCCGGAAAAACAAAAGACGCCATGAAAACCTTCCAAAGGAAGGATCCATGGCGACTGTGCAGGCGGAAGAACCGCCCCTATCATCTGCGATAGCACGTTTTCTGTTTTTGAGGGAGCTTGGAACGATCGGAACGTCTCGATTTGCAAGCATCTTACTCCGGCAATTCGTTTTTGTCAAGCCAACAACAGCAATTTCAGAGAACTACACAGGGCGGAAGGAAAATGGAAGCGCACCTTTGGCGACTTGTCAAAGGAGAGGCGCGGCGCAGAGGCACAGCTCCGCTGCAACTCGTTCAGCCGAACTTCTGCTTTGAATGCTGCAATAAGCGCAGCCGATAGGGAGCGCCTTCACTGCGGGCGAAGAGACCGCCTCCCTCCATTTGACCGGCACGGTGCGGCAGCGGAACGGTGGTCAACCGCTCCGCTGCCACCATTACCACCACGGCGGATAACGCCGCGGTCACCATTGAAGCGAGGTGTACCCGGATCCTCACCGGGGATTGTACCATCACCGGCCTGCCCCGAAACGGAACCATCGGCTTTCAATGGATACACCATCACGTTGGCCGACGCCGCGGTTCTGGGCCGGGTGTGAGAAAACCTCCACTGAGCGTATTTGACATCAAGGCAAGCCGCCTGGGCCGGTTATAAAACAGAAAAACGATCCCTTGAAAACAGGATCTGGAATTGCCGGTACGGCAATTCCAGATCCTGTTTTCCCTCAGAGAACATCTCGAAATGCTATTTTGCAGCACACCCGCCGCCGTGTTGTTTAGTCGGTCTCGTCCTGAATCGCCTTGGCGGCCTCGATGGCCTTTTCCTGAGCGGCCGGAGGCGCCTCCTCATAACGGACGAAGCGGAAGGTAAAGGAACCGCGGCCCTGCGTCATGGACCGCAGGTCGATGGCATAGCGGCTCATCTCAGCCATCGGGACCTCCGCCTCTACGATCTGGTTGCCTTCGCCGTCCGGGTTCATGCCCATAACGCGGCCACGGCGCTTGTTCAGGTCGCCGATCACGTCGCCCATATAGTTGTCGGGGATGGTCACCTTCAGCGCTCCGATGGGCTCCAGCAGGGTGGGAGAGGCCTGGGGCATACCCGTTTTGTAGGCGATCTGCACCGCAGTCTTGAAGGCCATTTCGGAGGAGTCCACGGGGTGATAGGAACCGTCGAACAGGGTGGCCTTCAGGTTGACCACAGGATAGCCCGCCAGTACGCCGTGAAGGACGGCCTCGCGCATGCCCTTTTCCACGGCGGGGAAGTAGTTTTTGGGTACTGCGCCGCCGACGACCTCCTCGCAGAACTGGAGCTCTTCGGTATCGCCGGGCTCAAAGCGCATCCACACGTCGCCGAACTGGCCGTGGCCGCCGGTCTGCTTCTTGTGGCGGCCCTGGACCTCCACCTTCTTGCGGATCTTCTCACGGTAGGCCACGCGGGGCTCGGAGAGCTCCGCGTCCACACCGAAGCGGCTCTTCAAGCGGGAGACCAGAACGTCCATCTGCATATCGCCGGTGCCGGAGACCACCATCTGGTGGGTCTCCGCGTTGTTGACCCAGCTGAAGGTCAGATCCTCTTCGTTCAGGCGGGTCATGCCGCCGGCGATCTTGTCCTCCTGGCCCTTGGACTTGGGGGCGATGGCCACGGAATAGCAGGGCTCGGGGAAGGGGATGGGCTCCAGCCTGACCACCTTGCGGGGGTCGGAGAGAGTATCGCCGGTCTTGACCTTGTCCATCTTACCGATGGCGCCGATGTCGCCGCAGGAGAGCTCCTTGACCTCGTCGGCTTTTTTGCCCTTCATCACATACAGGCGTCCCACCTTCTCAGTGGCGCCGGTGCGGGAGTCCACCAGCTGCATATCGGGCTTCAGGTTGCCGGAGATGACCTTTACATAGGAATACTTGCCGTACTGATCGGAGACGGTCTTGAACACCAGCGCGGCGGGCAGGGCCCCGGGGAAGGGGATAAACTCATCCAACTCGCCCTTCTCGTTTTCGCCGATGAGCGGGCGGCCCTCCAGAGGATTGGGCAGCAGTTCCACGATGATGTCCAGCAGCATGCGGGTGCCGAGGCCCGAAAGGGCGGAGCCGCATACCACCGGGAACAGGGACAGGTCCTTTACGCCCTGACGCAGGCCCTGGATCATCTCGGCATAGGTGAAATCCTCGCCGGAGAAATATTTCTCCATCCGCTCCTCGCTGGTCTCGGCCACGGATTCCTTGAGCGCGTCGTACAGCTCGTCCAGCACGCCCTGCTTGTCCTCGGGCACGTCGATCTCGATGCGCTCGCCCTTGGGGCCGGCCTCAAAGGCGCGCTTGTGCAGCACGTCAATGATGCCGATGACCTTTTTGTCGGCGTCCCAGATGGGGGCCACCACAGGGGCGATGTTCTTGCCGAAGCGCTCCCGCAGGGTATCAAAGGCGGCGTTGTAATCGGCGTTATCCTCGTCGGTTTTGGAGATATAGAGCAGCCGGGGCAGCTTGCGCTGCTGGCATAGCTTCCAGGCCTTCTCCGCGCCCACGCTCATGCCCGCCTTGGCGGAGCAGACGATGATGGCCGCGTCGGCCACCTGCACGGCCTCGATGACTTCGCCCACAAAGTCGAAGTAGCCCGGGGTGTCCAGCACGTTGATCTTACAGCCGTTGTATTCGATGGGCGCCACGGCGGTGGAGATGGAAATCTGACGGCGGGTCTCCTCCGGATCATAGTCGCAGGTGGTATTGCCGTCCGCAGGCTTTCCCAGACGCTCCGTGCCGCCGGTAAGATATAGCATGCTCTCGGCCAGGGAGGTCTTTCCGTTGCCACCATGCCCCAGCAGACAGACGTTGCGGATATTTTGTGTGGAATAGCTCATACTTGTTTCCTCTCCTTACTTTTGGAATCGGTCAGCGGCCGCCCGGTCGTCCGGCGCAACTGCTATTGGTCATTATACATTAATTCCAAGGTACTTACAACTGAAATTTTATAAAAAAGGTGTATTTGTTAACGGGGGCGCGCGCAGGAAAGCGCGCGCGGATAAAAAACAACTGGGCGTACTGCAACATGCAGGAGAAAAGGCGGCTGCAGGCCGGCCATACGCGGGAATATTCCGGATGAGAGCGCTTGCAGCCGCAACCCATGGGAACCATCTGCGGTTGCGCGCCTTTTGTAACCGCCTCTTCCGGGCGCCTTGCCTGAATTGGAGCGTGGCTTTATGCGGGGCGACAGTCTGAACTATAGTTTAGCCGTTATACACCACTTGGAATGGGGTTACGGCAAAAAATTGGCTAAAACAGAAAGCCGCCCCACGGGCGGGCCGTGGGGCGGAACGACTTAGGGTGCACAGGTGGGCAGGATCACAAGGCCGGTAGCGGCGCCGGGGGCAATGTCGTCTCCTTCCGTGCGCACGTCGGCGTCTGCCCATGCCTCGGTCAGGGCGGTAAAGACATCCGCGGGTACCGAATAGCAGGCGCTGCCGCCCAGAAGGTAGCAGGGATAGGCGGACAGATCCACCGCGCTACCGGCGGGCAGAGTCAGCACGCCGCAATAGGACTGCGTTTCGGGAGGCGCGCTCTCCAGTTCGAGAAGGGAAGAGCCGCCCCCGCCGGATACGGAGTAGGCGCCGGCCCCTTCCTTGGCGGCGCTCTCCTGGGAAGCGCTTTCGTTGTCCGCCTGCGGAGGCAGCGCGGGGCCGGCGCTGGAGCCGGAGGTCATCAGCGTAACCGTGTCCTCCGATACGGCGCGGGATTCCGCCTCCGTTTCCGGGGCGGCCGCCTGGGGCGCGACCGCCCCGGACGCCGCGTCCAGAGCGGACGGCGCCGCCGCGCTGCCCGCAGACATCCCGCCGCCGGCCAGGGGGCCGTTCAGCCACAACCGCACCCCGCCGCCGAGGAGCACCAGCGCCAGCATGGCCGCGGCGCAGGCCCAGGACCGCCGCCGCCAGGCCTGACGCTTGGACTGGAAGGGCGTGACCTTGGCGGCGCGGACGGCCGCCATCACATCCTGCGCCAGGGCGGCAGGCGGCTCCGCCGTCCAGGCGGCGGCCGATTCCTGCAAGGCCGTGTGGAGCGCCTGAAAATCGGTCTGGAGCGCCCTGCACGCCGCGCAGCCTTGCAGATGCTCTTCCAGCAGCGCTTCCTCCCGGTCGGTAAGCTCGTTGTCCAGTTGGGCGCTGATCCGTTCCAGCGCCTGATCGCAGGTGAGCATGCAGGTCGCCTCCTTTCCGATGAAATGAAATGTGCGCCTTGTTTGTACCGTTACCCTTTGGACGAAAGGCCGGGCGAAAAGTTCCCGGTGGAGAGCAGATAGTTGCGCAGCGCCAGCCGGGCCCGGGCGATCCGGGATTTGACGGTGCCCTCCTCCAGCCCGAGCGTGCGGGCGATCTCTCCATAGGAGAGTCCCTCCAGCTCCCGCAGCACCAGCACCTGCCGGTGTTCGGGGGAGAGGGCGTCCAGCCCGTCCCGGATCGCCTGGCTCCGCTCAATCTGCTCCAGCTGCCGGTGGGGGCTGTAACGCTCGTCGGGCAGCTCGGCCTGACGGGCGGCCGCCTCATCGTCCAGGGAGACGGTCATGGACAGGGCGGCGCGGCGCTTTTCCCGCCGCAGAAAGTCGATGCATACGTTGGAGGCCAGCCGGTACAGCCAGGTGGAGAAGGCGCTCTCGCCCTGAAACCGGCCCAGCCCCTTCCAGGCGTTGAGAAAGGCCTCCTGGCACAGCTCCGCCGCATCGTCCGGATTGCCGGTCATGCGCAGGGCCAGGCTGTAGATGCGCCCCTGATTGCGCTCCACCAGCGCCGCGAACGCCTCCTCGCTGCCCTGCCGGGCCCGCTGGACCAGCACCAGCTCCGTTTCCATGCCGTTCTCACCTGCCTTTCCGGGGGGGGGGCGGTCAGCAGAGATCCCGCTGTATGCCCGCCGTGATGCGCTCAATGTCCGCCAGGGTGCTGACCTGGCTGATCTGTTCCTTATAATAGCCCGCGTGGGGGACGCCCCTGAGATACCAGGCGTAGTGTTTCCGGGCCTCCAGGCAGGCGATGTGTTCGCCCTTGTGCTCCGCAGCCAGCCGGAATTGCCGCACCGCCGTGTCGCACCGCCGGGCCAGGGGCGGAAGGGGAGGGATCTCCTGCCCCTCCAGGGCGGCGCGGGCCTGCTGGAACAGCCAGGGATTTCCAAAACAGCCCCGGCCGATCATGGCCATGTCGGCGCCGGTATATTTGAGGATGTGGACCGCATCCTCCGCAGAAAACACATCCCCGTTTGCCAGGACCGGAATGGAGACGGCCTCCTTTACGGCCCGGATGTAATCCCAGTTGGCCCGCCCCGCGTACATCTGGGTCCGGGTGCGGCCATGGACGGCCACGGCGGATACGCCCGCCTGCTCCATGGCCTCTGCAAACTCCACGCAGTTGATGCAGCCCTTATCCCAGCCCAGACGGAATTTGACGGTCACGGGCCGCCCGCCCGCCCCGCGGATGACCGCCTCGGCCACCCGGACCGCCAGGTCGGGCGTGCGCATCAGCCCCGAGCCGTCGCCGTTCTGGGCGACCTTGGGCACGGGGCAGCCCATGTTGACGTCGATGATCTCCGCGCCGGAACGCTCCGCCGCAATGCCCGCCGCCTGCTCCATACAACAGGGGTCGCTGCCGAAAAGCTGTACCGCCGCCGGGTGCTCCCCTGCGCCCAGCTCCAGCAGGGGAATGGATTTTTTGTCCTGATAGCAAAGGGCTTTGGCGCTGACCATTTCGGTGACGGTGTAGCCCGCGCCCAGCTCCCGGCAGACGGTGCGGAACGCCAGGTCCGTCACTCCGGCCATAGGCGCCAAGGCCAGACGGGAATTTATAGTAATATTGCCGATTTGCACAACATACCTCGATGTGTTATAAAGTGTATGTATCATACCACAACGGCCAAAGTTCGGCAAGGTATCTTTCCGCTGTGGGCAGGAGATACTAAATCAGAAAAATCAGGAAAAGGAGCGTTTTTACCATGGATAAGTACGTTTGCGACATGTGCGGCTATATTTATGATCCCGCGGAGGGCGATCCGGACAACGGCGTCGCCCCCGGCACCCCCTGGGAAAAGGTGCCCGAGGACTGGGTGTGCCCCCTGTGCGGCGTGGGCAAGGACCAATTTTCCAAGGAGTAAGCCCCAGCGCCAAAAGGGCGCGCCTGCGGAAGCTCCGCAGGCGCGCCCTTTTGGCGCTGGCCTATCCGGCCATGCCGCTCCAGGGAAGGGTTTCGCGGGTGGCGGTCTTGTATTGCTTGATCAGCACCTCGGTGAGATAAGCGATCTTGGCGCGCAGGGCCTCGGAGCGCCCAGTGGAGAGCATCGCCTCCACCTGGTCCCGATTATGCCACAGGTAGGCCCAGGTCTCCGCAAAATCCTCCGGGCGGCTGACCATGGCGTAGCCGGAGACGAAGCCCTCCGAACCGGAGTTTGCGGTGAAGGACACCCATTGGTTGCAGGATGCGGTCCAGCCGTTGGCGATCATGGCGGAAGAGACCACCATATGCCCCATCTCGTGGCTATAGACGTAGGGGTCGCCGGTTCCGGTATAGTAGATGCGGTCGCACCGCGCGCCGGAGCCGTCGTATACGTGCTCTCCGTGGAAGCCGCCACCCATCCCGCTGACCTGACCGTCGAAGAGGACCATGTCGGAGGGGAAGAGGACGATCTGGGTTCTGCGGCTGCCTTTTTTGGCCACGACCTCTTTCAAAAAACCGTCAGGATAGAGGTCGAAGGCCTCCTTCATCTTCAAAAGCTCCTGATAGACCTGCTGGAAATAAGCCCCGCCCAACGTGACGCTGCCGAAGGTGGCGTGGGTCACGACCGCGCCGGGGACGGTATCGTCGAACTCGGGCAGATAGAAGATCTGGATGCCGATCTGCTGTTCCAGCGCGCGGCACAGGTCCCAGGCAACGTCGTTGGAGTAGTGCAGGCGGCTTGCGCCGGTGAAATCAGAGCCGGCGGCGGCGGTGGCCTGAGCCACAGTGACGGCGGCGGTCATCTGGAAGTCGCCGCTGCGGCAGGTAACGGAGGCGGCGCCGGGGGCCACCGCCCGGAGGGTGACGGCGCCGCTGCCCGTGTCCTTTTCGATGGCCACCACGGCGGGATCGCTGGAACTCCAGGCGGCGGAGGGGGAGCCGGTGGCATAGCAGCACCCGGTCTCCAGACGCTCCCCGGGCTGGAGCCGGTAGGCGTAGGACTCCATCCGCATATAGACGCTGCTCAGCAGCCGGTACATGGTCACGTAGGCCTGCTGCCGGGTGTAGGAGCCCAGCGGGGAGAAGGCACCGCCGCCGGTGCCGTTCATCACGCCCCAGCCCACCATGGCCGACACCGGGCCGGAGGCCCAGGCGGCAATGGAGCCCTGATCGGAGAAGAAGGCCCCGGCGGGCCCGATGGGCGCGCCCATGGCCTTCAGGGTGTTGTGGAGCATCACGGCGGCCTCCTGCCGGGTAATGCCGTTGTCCGGCAGAAAAGAGCCCTTGCCGTTGCCGCTGACGATGCCAAGCCCGGCGGCGGTAAGCACCGAGGGGTCGCTGGTATCGTCAAAACGGACGTCCCGGCTGGGCGTGAGGTCCCAGCCGTTGACCCTTGCGGCCTCCTCCAGGCAGAGCACCGCCAGACGGCAGAATTCCGCCCGGGTGATATCCTTGCCGTAGCCGTTTTGCAGATCGGCGGGCACCAGGCCCAGCTCCACGGCCTGGGCGACCTCTGCCTGGGCCCAGCGGTCGGGCTGCTCCGCCGCCGCGGCCGGAACCGCCGGGGCGGCCAGCAGCGCCAGCAGGCAGAAAAGCGAAAGCCAACGCCGGAACTGTCTGCGTTTTTTCATAATATGCCATTCCTTTCCCAAAAACTGCAGCTACAGCATAGCATGTGCAGAATGCGATTGCAAGCGGCGGGAAAAAGGGCCTTTTGTCCACTGCGGGCGGCCTTCCGGCAGAGCGATCAATTGAACGTTGTGGATTACATCTTTTTCCGTTTCTGTATCAAACGGTATCAAAATTAGGAGGTAACTGTGAACGGTAAAAAGGTGTTTTATTCAGAACTGGCTTATGTCTTTGGAATGGTTGTTTTGGCGCTCGGTACGGCCATGATGGAACGGGCGGATTTTGGCATGTCGATGGTTGTGGCGCCCGCCTATTTGGTGCATCTGCGAATTTCGCAAGCCTTTCCGGCGTTTACCTTCGGGATGGCGGAATATTGTCTGCAGGCAGTCTTGCTGATTGGGATAGCCATGATCACGCGCAGACGGAAAATAAAGTATGTCCTCTCCTTTGGAACGGCGGTTTTTTATGGATTTACCCTTGATTTAGCCATTCGGATCATTGGAATGATCCCATCCGGTGCGTTTGTTGGACGAATCGTGTTTTATGTGTTTGGAATGTTTTTATGCGCTGTCGGCGTTTCGCTGTTCTTTCATACATACCTTCCGCCGGAGGCTTACGAACTATTTGTAAAAGAAATTTCCGTGAAATACGCAACGGACATTCACAAAACAAAGACGGTTTATGATTGCTGCAGCTGTTTCCTGGCGGTACTTTTATCCTTTTTCTTTTTCGGGTTCGGACATTTTGAAGGCGTGAAGTTTGGAACCGTTATCTGCGCTGCGCTCAATGGATCCTGGATAGGGATGTGCAGCAAGATAATGGAGTCTAAGTTTTGCTTTAAGGATGCACTGGACCTGAGAGACTTTTTTGCCTGACGGAACGTTACAAGGTTAAAATGGATCGGGCAGCCTCGCTTTTGAGGCTGCCCTTATTTTGTCTGACAAAGGGCGCCGGAACTGCCCCGATGAGGAAAAAGAGAGGGAAAAGGAGGGGGGAGGCCTGTCAGGTTGCGACCATTTTTTTCCAAAAATAGGATTATACTGTCTCCGATACCGTGGGCGGACAAGCCCTGGACAAAGGAGACGTGGAGACATGGCGGCGAAAGGGAAGCTGAAGACGCGGGCGGCCAGGGCCCGGGAGGAAATGCGGCAGACGGGGCGGCTGGTGCTGCGCGCGCCCGCGCTGGTGCGCTTTGCCGAATGCGTCATGCGCCTGTTGCTGGGGGCGGTGCTCGCCGGGGCGGAGATCTTCGGGGGCTACGCGCCCTTTGGGCTGGGAATGGTGGCCTGCTCCGGCTCCGGGCTGGACGGCTTCTGCGCCCTGCTGGGCGCCTGCCTGGGGTACTTATCCTTCCAGGGCTTTGTGGAGGGACTGCGGTATGCGGCCGCGGCCATCCTGATTTTTTCCGTATCCTTCGCCTTCTACGATATCCGCCCTTACCGGCGGGCCTGGTTCATGCCCGCGGCGGCCGCCCTGATGGACGCGGTCACCGGCTTCGTCTACCTGTCCGACCGGGGGTGGACGGCGGGCAACCTGATCTTTTTCGGCACGGAAGTGCTCTTATGCGGCGCTTCGGCCTATTTTTACCGCATCGCCTTCTCCCCCTGGACCGGCAAGCGGGAGGAGGAGGGACTCACCCTGCGCCAGAGTGTGAGCCTGCTCATCCTGGGGGGTACCCTGCTCATCACCCTGTCCAAGATCACCCTCTTCGGCGACATCTCGGTGGGCCGCTCCGCCGCGGCTCTGGCGGTGATGGTCACCGCCTACAAGGGAGGGATCGGACCGGGCGCCACCGTGGGCGTGGCCGCGGGCATCGGTATGGACCTGTCCGCCGGGGGAATGCCGTTTTATTCCATGGCATACGCCCTCTCCGGCGTGATGGCGGGGGTGTTCCACCGGCAGGGCAGGCTGGCCGCCGCGCTGGCCTATGTGCTCTCCAACGCCCTGGCGGTGCTGTGGACCTGGAACGAGGGGCCCAATATTCCCGTGCTTTATGAGGTGTTCATCGCCTCGGTGCTCTTCCTGATCCTGCCCGATGCGCTGCTGCGGCAGGTGGGTGCCCTGGTGGCCGGACAAAACGCGCGGCAGGACACCCGGAAGCGGGCCCACAACTACGTAAAGACCCGGCTGGAAGCTACCGCCGGGGCCTTCCGCAGCCTCCACGAAGCGCTGCGTACCGCCTTCGGGCAGACCCCGCCCAACGACAACGATGCGGCTACCGTCTTTGACCGGGCGGCCAGCCGGGTGTGCAAGCGCTGTCCCCTTCAGTCCTCCTGCTGGCAGCGGGATTATGTGAGCACGTTCAATGCCCTCAACGACGCCCTGCCCGCCATGCTGGAACGGGGACGCGGGGAAGGGGAGGACTTCCCCGCCTATTTCGCCAACCGCTGCCTGAAGTTCCCGGAATTCCTCGCGGCGGCCAACGAGGAGGTCTCCGCCCTGCTCTACCGCAGGCAGTACCGCAGCCGTCTGCGGGAAAACCGCTCGGCGGTCTGCCGCCAGTACGGCGATCTGGCCGACGTTCTGGGGACGGCGGCGGCGGAGCTGGGCGCGGAACTGGTGCCCGACCCGGTGCGGGAACGCCGGCTGCGGCAGTACCTGGCCGCCCAGGGGACCGAATGCCTGACGGCGGCCTATTATGACGAGGCGGGCCACCTGCGCCTGGAGCTGGAGGGCCAGGGGCTGGCCCCCCTGCGGAAACCGGAGAGCGTGGACAAGCTATCGGCGGTGCTGAACGTCCCCCTGCGTCCGGCGGAAGAGGATGGGCGGCGGGACCGGCTGGTGCTGGTGGAGCAGGAGCCCCTGATGGCGGTGGCCGGCGTGGCTGCGCGGAAAAAGGACGGCCAGACGGTCTCCGGCGATACGGGGGCCTGGTTCAAGCATGACGACGGCTCCCTCTACGTGCTTTTGTGCGACGGTATGGGCAGCGGGCTGGAAGCGGGGCAGGAGAGCGGACTTGCCGTGCGCCTGCTGGAGCAGTTCCTCCGGGCGGGCGTGCGCCCCGAGGCCGCCCTCAAGACCCTCAACTCTGCCCTGGCCCTGCGGGGCGAGGAGACCGGGGGCTTCACCACGGTGGACCTGCTGCGCCTGGACCTGTTTACCGGGGAAGCGGCGGTGTATAAGTACGGCGCGGCCCCTACCTATGTGCGCAAGGGGAAAACTGTCAGCCGCATCACCGGCAGCGCCCTGCCCGCCGGCCTGGCCGGGGGCGACGGGGCCGCCCCCGACGTGGCGAAGGTGCGTTTGGAGGCGGGGGACTGGGTGCTGCTGGTCACCGACGGGGTAGCGGGCAGCGACTCCGACCTGTGGGTGCGTCAGCGCTTTGCCGCCTTTGAGGGGGAAAGCCCCAAGGACCTGACACAAGCGCTCATCGACGAGAGCGCAGGCCATGGCGGCGCCACCGACGACCGCACCGCGCTGGTGCTGCGTCTGGAAAAACGGTGAGGGGGATTTCCAAGACGCTGATCCGGGGCGCGAAACCCCTCCCGTGGGAGGGCCTCACAGAGTTCCGTCGTCCGCAGGCGATGAAGTAAAATCAGGATCCGCCCTTTCCGGCGGAATGCGCGCCGGAAAGGATCCTCCTCAGAACGGACGGGGCGGCTTTTTCGCAAGAAATGGAACCCGGTCCGTCCTGCATTCCTCTGTCGGGAAAAGGCCTTTGGCCTTTTCCCGACAAGCTGAGGCCCGCTCCCTTAGGGAGCGGGCCTCGCCGTTTGCTGTGGAATGTGCCTGTTCTCAGGGCAGGTAGTCTGTCGGGTCGACGGGAGAGCCGTCCTGCGCCATCTCAAAGTGCAGATGAGCGGGCAGGGCGCTTTCGGCGATGGCGGTTTTCCCCACGGAGCCCAGCACGTCTCCGGCCCGCACGGTGTCGCCGATCTCAACGGTGGGCACGGCGGCCAGATTGGCGTAGCAGCTGGTCAGCCCGCTGCCGTGATCCAGATAGACGGTGGTGCCCATAAAGTCGTCCTGCACCACGTCGATGACGGTGCCTGCGGCGGCGGATACCACCTGAGCGCCCAGCTCTGCGGAAATGTCGATTCCGCTGTGGGTGCGCCAGTCGCCCATGGTGGCGTCATAAGCCAACGCCTCCACACTGTACTCGGAGATCAGCGTGCCCTTCACCGGCCAGGCAAAGACCGTGGGGGCGGCGGGCTGGGGGGTCGCTGCGGGCGTGGCCGCGGGCGTGGGGCTGGGGGCGGGCGTCGTCCGGACGGCCGTCTGAGCCTGGGGCGACGGCGTGGGCGTGACGCGCACCGCCGGGGACGCGGATGCCGGAGTGGGGGTCACAGTGACCTGAGCCGGTCCGGCCACGGCTGTGCCGGGATCCTTGTCGGGGGAGAGGGAAGAAAAAAGATAATAGCCCGAGATTCCAATTGCGGCGACGCACAGGAACAGGACTATGTAGAAGCCCTTCCCCGCCATAAAGTCGCCGAAGCGTTCCATAAATGGTTTTTTCATGCGTTTCAGCACCTCCAAGCCTATTTTGGACATGCCTGCGGGCGGTTATACATGAAAACCAAAAATTTTGAAAAAACACTTGACCTTCCGGTGGGGGGAGGGAGTAAAATCCGGTACGTTTTTAAGAAACTTTAATGGATTCTTCAGGAAGCGCAGAAGGTTTTCTGTTATCCTGAGACAAACCGGACGCTCCGGCGCACCGATTGTGAACGAATTGCGAATTTTGCAGCCGCGGCATTGACAGAGCGGGAAGGGCGGGCTAAGATACATGACAGATTGTCATATCACGGTACAGCGGGGAGGGACGCACGGTGCCCAGCGCCACATTTTTCAATCTGCCGCCGGCCAAGCGGGAAAAACTCCTGGCGGCGGCGCGGGCCGAATTTGTCCGGGCCCCCTTTGCCCAGGCCTCGGTCAACCGGATCATCCATGGGGCGGGGATTCCCCGGGGCAGCTTTTACATGTATTTCGCAGACAAAGAGGAACTGTTCCGCTATCTGATGGAAGACTTCGGCACGCAGCTCATCCGCCAGATGGAGCGCCTGCTGGAAGAACGGAACGGAGCGGTATTCGCCGCGTTTCTGGACCTGTTCGATTACGTACAGGACCGCCGGGCGGAATACCGGGATCTGCTGAACATCCTCCGGCGCAACGGCGATATGCGCCCCGGCCTGTTCCCGGGCGAATGCCGGGGGGGCCTGCCGGAGGGCCTGCGGGAGCGGATGGACCTCGCGCGGCTGGACCTGCGGGAGGCGGGCGACCTGGAAGCCATCCTCCACCAGCTCTTTTTCCTCACCGGAGGCGCCCTGATGCGCTCGGCCGGACCCGGCGGGCCGGAGGCGGCCCGGGCCGGACTGGTCCGCCGGATGGACATACTCCGCAGGGGCGCGGAAAAGCAGGCCGCCCCGCCTGCCGGAAGCGCGGCAGAAGCTATTTGAAGTAAGGAGTAAGCGAATATGGAAGCAACCCAAGTCAAAACGCAGACGCAGCAGAACGCACCGGCCCAGTTCAAGCCGCCGAAAAAGAAACGCAGATGGGTCAGGCGCCTGGTGGCGGTACTGGTCGTCGCGGCGATCCTCGCCGTTTTGCTGCTGCGGCTGATGAGCGCGGGCACCCAGGCGGTGGCGGGGGCCTATCTGTCCGACACCGCCCAGGTACGCGAGATGACGGTGGCCGTCTCCGGAACCGGCACCATCCAGCCCAATCAGTCCTACAAGGTGACCACGCTGATCAGCGGCGAGGTGCTGGAGGCCCCCTTTGAGGAGGGGCAGACGGTCAACAAGGGCGATCTCCTCTTCCGCATCGACGCAAAGGATGTGGAGAACAATATCCAGCAGCTGGAGCTCAACCTGCGCTCGGCCCAACTCAACCTGGACGATCTGCTCAAGCGGCAGGCGGACAACCGGGAGGATTGCGCGGTAAGCGCCGAAGCCGACGGCGTGATCACCAAGCTGTATGTGGAACAGGGAGACGCCGTCATGGCGGGGGCTCCCATCGCAGACCTGCTGGACCGGGAGCGGATGAAGCTGACCGTCCCCTTCCAGTCCGCCGACGCGGCGGGGTTTTATGAGGGGCAAAGCGCCGTTGTCACGGTGGACGGCACCGCCCAGACGCTGACGGGCACCGTGGATTCCATCGCCGCCACCGACGAGGTGGGCCCCGGCGGCGCCCTGGTGCGGCAGGTGACGCTGCTGGTTCAGAATCCGGGCGCGCTCAGCGACGCCAGCCGCGGCACCGCCGCCATCAGCGGCGCGGCCTGTGCATCGGGGGGCGCCTTTACATACGCAGCTTCCAAGCAGATCGTGGCCAAGGCCAGCGGCGACGTGGACGCCCTCTCCATCCGTGAGGGGGACCGGGTGACCGACGGGCAGGTCGTGGCGGTACTCTCCCAGACCGATATGGATACCCAGATCGAAAGCGCCCGGATCCAGGTGGAGAATGCCCGGCTCTCCCTCCAGAATGCCCGGGATAAGCTGGAGGACTACTCGATCACCTCCACCATCACCGGCACGGTCATCGAAAAGAACGTGGACGCGGGCGACAACGTGGGCGGCAGCACCGCCGCCACCGCGGGCTACACCTATATGGCGGTCATCTACGACCTGTCCGAGCTGACCTTCGACGTGAGCGTAGACGAGCTGGACATCAACAAGATCCGGACGGGCCAGCGGGTGGAGATCACGGCGGACGCACTGGACGGGAAGAGCTTCACCGGGGTGGTGGATAAGGTCAATATCAACGGCACCACGGTAGGCGGCTACACCACCTATCCCGTCACCGTCAAGGTGGACGGCTCGCCGGCCGAACTCTATCCGGGCATGAACGTCTCCGCCAAGATCGTGGTGGAGCAGGCCGGGCAGGTTTTGTGCATCCCGGTGGATATGGTGGGCCGGGGCGACACGGTGCTGGTGGCCGGTCCGGGCTGTCTGGACGAGAACGGCAGCGTAGTCGATCCGACCGCCATCGAGGAGCGCCAGGTGACCCTGGGCCGCAACGACGAGGAGTATATCGAGGTCCTCTCCGGTCTGGAGGAGGGGGACGTGGTGCTCAGCGAGAACCAGGCCTCCAACGCCATGGCCGCCATGATGGGGATGGGGATGTGACCATGCAGCATCTGATCGAACTCAGGGATGTCTATAAGATCTACCAGATGGGCGACACCGCCGTCCACGCGCTGGACGGCGTGACCCTGACGGTGGACCGGGGGGAGTTCGTGGCCATCGTGGGCCAGTCGGGCTCCGGAAAATCCACCGCCATGAACATCATCGGCTGTCTGGACGTACCCACCAGCGGCACCTATCACCTGGGGGGCGTGGACGTGTCCACCATGGATGACGACCAGCAGGCCGAGATCCGCAACCGGATGCTGGGCTTTATCTTCCAGCAGTATAACCTGATCCCCAAGCTCAACGTGCTGGAAAATGTGGAGCTGCCCCTGCTCTACGCGGGATTGCCCGCCTCGGAACGGAAGGAGCGGGCCAGGTCCGCCCTGGAGCGGGTGGGCCTGGGGGATAAATGCAAAAACCTGCCCGCCCAGCTCTCCGGCGGCCAGCAGCAGCGGGTCTCCATCGCCCGGGCCCTGGCGGGCAATCCGTCGGTGATCCTGGCCGACGAGCCCACCGGCGCGCTGGACTCCCGCACCGGGCGGGACGTGCTCAATTTCCTCCAGAAGCTCAACGCGGAGGGGGACACAGTGGTCCTCATCACCCACGACAATTCCATTGCCGTGAGAGCAAAGCGCATCGTCCGCCTTCAGGACGGCAGGATCATCTACGATGGGGATGCCCACGATCCGCAGGCCGTGGTCCAGCCCGGCGAGGACGATGCCCCGGCAGACGCCGGAGCGCGGGAGGTGCTGGGCGTATGAGCTTTGCGCAATCCTTCCGTCTGGCGGTCAAATCCCTGCTGACCAGCAAGATGCGGGCCCTGCTGACCATGCTGGGTATCATCATCGGCGTGGCCGCCGTCATCGTCATCGTCTCCCTGGGCAACGGGATGGAGCAGTACATGAACGACCAGTTTGAGAAGATGGGGGTCAATCTGATCCAGGTGCAGGTCTACGGACGGGGCGGCTCACGCTCGGTGGAGCCCGACGATATGTATGCCCTGGTGGACCGCTACCCGCAGTATCTCAGCGATGTAAGCCCCTACGTGAGCACCCGCGCCGCCGTGCGCCAGGGCCGCGACAACTATGCGCGCACCACCATCTACGGCGTCAGCGAGGCGTATTACGACTATGCCTCCGGCAAGAGCATGGGGGGCGAAAAGCTGGAGCGGGGCCGTTTTTTGCGGTACATCGACGTCAGCCGCTACCAGAACGTATGCGTCGTGGGCTCCTATCTGGATCAGGAGATGTTCAACGGCACGTCCCTAGGAAAGAGTATGACCATCGGCGGCGTGCCCTACACGGTGGTGGGCGTGCTGGAGGAGAAGGCCGACTCCACCGAGGGCAGCGGCGACGATGTGATCTTTATCCCCTACGGAAACGCCCTGCACCTCAGCGGACTGTCCGACGCGAACCTGTACCTGTTCACCTCCGCGGATAAGGACGCCGCCCCGGCCGCCAAGGGCGTGATCGAAAAGCGGCTTTACCAGACCTACCAGAGCAGCGACTACTACTTTGTCATGAGCTCGGCGGAGATGATGGACGCCATGAACTCCATGCTGGACACCCTCATGGTCATCCTCATCATCATCGCCGCCATCTCCCTGCTGGTGGGCGGCATCGGCATCATGAACATCATGCTGGTGTCCGTCACCGAGCGCACCCGTGAGATCGGCATCCGCAAATCCCTGGGCGGCAAACGCAGGGATATCCGCAGCCAGTTTATCATCGAGGCGGGCACCACCTCCGCGATCGGCGGCGTCATCGGTATCGCGCTGGGCATCCTTCTGGCGAATGTGATGACGGCGGTGGTGGGCGCGGTGCTGGGCACCGGGACCGACGGATTTGTGGCCATACCGACGCTCGGCGGCATCCTGGTGGCCTTCTGCGTATCGGTGGGCGTGGGCATCCTCTTCGGTTACCTGCCCGCCAACAAGGCCGCAAAACTCAACCCCATCGACGCGCTGCGGTATGACTGAGCCGGTAGATCCGGCCCCCTGCGGGTGCAGGAGCGCCCTGCCGCGCGGGATGCGCCGTCCCGGCAGGCGCGTGCCTCTTGCCACCGGGGGCCGGGGGGTATATGATAAACAGGATGGGGGCCGGCACCCGCGCCGGCCTGCGTTCCGACTTTCCACGAGAAGGAGAAAACGAAGATGAAGAAACGACTGCTATCCGGCCTTTTGGCCGCAGTGTTGGTCCTGGGGCTGGCCCCCGCCGCCCTGGCGGCGGCGCCGGCGGAGGATGAAGCCGCTCAGGTCCTGGCCGCCCTGGATATCATGGTGGGCGATTCCGACGGGAACCTGGAGCTGGGGCGCGCCGTCACACGGGCGGAATTTACCAAAATGGCGGTGGCCGCCTCCACCAGCCGCGACGCGGTGGGCGATACGGTCCCGGTCAAACCGTATCCGGACGTGCCCCAAACCTACTGGGCCGCCCCCTGGATCAAGGCGGCGGTGGACCTGGGACTGGTGCAGGGAGACCTGAGGGGCTACTTCAACCCCACCCAGACCATTACCCTGGCCGAGGGCGTGACCATCGTGCTGCGCCTGCTGGGCTATCCGGACAGCGCCTTCACCGGCGTATGGCCTTCCGGCCAGATGGCCCAGTACAAGGCCCTGAAGCTGAACGAGGGGGTAAGCTGCGCCGCAAACGACGCCATGACGCGCCGGGATGCCCTGTACCTGTTCTATAACCTTTTGATCACCAAGAACACCAGCGGCGTGTACCACCTGAACGTGCTGGAGCCCGCCCGGAACCTGGTGAGCCAGACCGGTACGCTGGACCGGGTGGCCCTTGTCAACTCCGCCATGGAGGGCCCCGTGGTGGCCGGGAGCGGCTGGCAGAGCCAGGTGCCCTTCGACGTGAGCGGCGCCAGGGTCTACCGCTCCGGGAGCCTGTCCGCCCTGTCCGCCATCCGGGATCAGGACGTGGTGTACTGGTCCAAATCCATGCGCACCGTCTGGGCCTATACCAATCAGGTCACCGGCACCTATCAGGCGGCCTCGCCCTCCGCGTCGGCCCCCACGGCGGTGACGGTGGCGGGGAAGAGCTACGCCATCGAGACCGCTTCCGCCGCCTTTGCCCTGTCTGACCTGGGGGAGTACCGGGTGGGGGATACCATCACCCTGCTGCTGGGCCGTGACGGCGGGGTCGCCGCCGTGTCCGGCGGGGCGCCGGAGGGCACGCTGCTCTACGGCGTGGTCACCGCCATCGCCGACGCCGCCTATGACGACGGGGCGGGCGGCGCCTATACCGCCCGGACCGCCACCGTCTGCGCCACCGACGGGACCGCCTACCGCTATCCCTTTGACCGAAACGATCTGAAGGTGGGGGATCTGGTGCGGGTAAACGCCGTCCAGGACGGCTTTGCGCTCAAACGCCTTACGGCCGTCAAGCTGACCGGGAAGGTGTCCAACGACGGCAAGCGCCTGGGTTCCTATGAATTTGCCGACGACGTGGAGATCCTTGATACCTATGAGAACTGCACGCCCATCCGGGTCTATCCCGACCGTCTGGCGGGAAGCAGCCTCACCGGCAGCACCGTGCGCTTCTATGTCCTCAACGCCCAGGGAGAGATCAGTCATTTGATCCTGAAGGACGCCACCGGGGACCTGCACCAGTATGGGGTCATCACCTCGGTCACAGAGGTGTCCATGGGCCTGAATACGGCGTCCAACTACGTCTATGACGTGGGCGGCATGCCCCAGGCGTTCTCCTCCGAGACCACCGTGTTCAACCTGAAGGTGGGGCCCTGCCAGGCCAAGATGAAGGGGCCCCAGAGTGTGGAGCGGCTGTATAACCTGACGCCGGTGGACGTGGAGACTGTGGACGGCGGCGCCGTGCTGGGCACGGACGGCAAGCAATATACGCTCTCCGAGACAGCGGTCTATTACGTCAGGACCGGGAGCGCCGAGTATCAGCTCTCCAGCCTCGCCCGCGTCCAGGCGGGTGATTACGACCTGACCGCCTGGTACGACAAGCCGGAAAACGAGGGCGGACGCATCCGCGTGATCATCGCCGACTGAGGAATGCGCCAGCGCGCATCCCCCGGGTACCCCTCGCCCCTGCGGGCGCGAACGCTGCGGGGCTTTTTCGGCAAAGCGACACCGGCGCACGTGTTTTTCGTGCGCCGGTGTTTTTTACAGCAGCAGGCCCACGCTCCAGCCGATGGTGGCGAGCAACGCGCCGGCGGCCACCCAGGCGGGGGCGGGCACGCGGGGCCGGGGGCGGCCCAGACGCACGTTGCGGCGCAGATATCCGTCGGCCACCCGCCGGGCCTCCTGGAGCACCTGCTCAGCCGAGACGCCTTGCCCGAAGGCGTCTTCCTTCACGATAAAGATCGCCTGTTCAAACAGGCGCGGGTCGGGGGATTTTACCACGATCACCTGTCGGGACACGCCTTTGACCACAGCCGCCACATCCTTTCCTGATACCTTCCAGTATCGCCCTTTTTTGCCGCCGCTATTCCGTGCGTGGAAAGGATTTCCGCTCATAAGGGACGGAAATTTTCCGTAGACTAAAACCGTATTGGAAGGAGGCGGACCTATGGCGGAAAAGAAACGGCTGGCTCTTGCGCTGGCCCTTTTGTTCGCGGTGAACAGTATCATCATCTCCCAGGCCCAGAGCGCCCAGGCGGCCACATACCGGGTGGGCTCCACCGGAAGCGAGGTGCGCACCATCCAGACCAAACTGAAAAATTGGGGCTACTACGACGGCTCGGTGGACGGCATCTACGGCAGCCAGACCGCCGAGGCGGTAAAATACTTTCAGCGCTCCAACGGCTTGAGTGCGGACGGCATCGTAGGTGCGGCCACCCGGAAGGCGCTGGGCATGCCCAGCGCCGGAACCTCCGGCAGCCAGTCCGCAAGCCTGGACCTGCTGGCCCGGGTCATCTCCGCCGAGGCCCGGGGAGAGCCCTACAGCGGGCAGGTGGCGGTGGGCGCGGTGATTCTGAATCGGGTGGAGCACCCCTCCTTTCCCAACACCGTCGCGGGGGTGGTCTACCAGCCGGGAGCCTTTACCTGCATGGTGGACGGGCAAATCGACCAGCCGGTGGCCGATTCCGCCGTCCGCGCCGCCCGGGAGGCACTCAACGGCGCCGACCCCAGCGGCGGAGCGATCTACTACTTTAACCCCAGCACGGCCACCAGCGCCTGGATCTGGAGCCGTCCCCTCATCAAAGTCATCGGGAACCACCGCTTTTGCTCCTGAGGGCGGGGAGCTCCGTCGCGCTGTGCGCCGTGCGTCCCCGCGCGTTCGTGTCTGGCTGAACGGGCGCGGACCGGCCCGGCCGTGCGGGAGTCCGGCTGCGGGGCAAGCCGTTTTCGGGTCAAGGCATTACCGCATGATTCAGCGCGTGCGGATCGGCGCGAAAATTTGTGCCGCAAAAAGGCGCAAAACCGCAGGAATACTTTGCGTATTACAAGGTTTTGCAACGCATTTGTGGGGCAAATTGGCCGCCAAGACGTGCGTGGGGAATTGTGCGGTGACGCCTTAAAACAGCCGCTTTTCGTAAATAGGCGTATACCGCAGCAGGCCGGAGCGGCGCTCCGAGCACATCAGGGTCAGCCGGTCCAGGGTCAGCTCCAGGGGCGTCAGCAGGCCGGACAAGCGGCCCTCGTCCATGGAGCGGGGAAGGATCGCGCGCCGGGCAAGGGTCAGATGGGGCCGGTAGGCGCGCTCCTCCAGCGGGAAGCCAGCCCCCGCCAGCGCATGGGAGAGCTGCCACTGGGCCTCAGTGAGGCCGGGCGCGGCCTGTACGCCCACCCATAGGATATCCCCGCTGGAACGGCGGAACCTTCCCACGCCGCAGGTGCGCAGCGGGAAGGGCGGTGCGTCCACCGTATCCATGGCGGCAATCACGTCGTCCAGACGGTCGGTCTCTCCCAGAAAGACCAGGGTGAGATGATAATTTTCCCGCCGGGTAAAATTCCCGCGTACGCCCTGGTCCGCCAGGGCCCGGGCCGCCCTGTCCAGAGCGTCCTTCCAGGACTCCGGCAGCGCCGCCGCCACAAACAGACGCATATAAGACGCCTCCTCTTTTCCGTAAGGTCCCGCTTCCCGCAGGGAACAGCCTGAGTATAGCAGAGGCGGGCTTGGCCCGCAAGGGCCGGGCCGCGTGCTAAAATCCTGTTGACAAACCGGAGCGGAATCAGTAGAATGGCCTTAATAAAATTTCCCTCAAGTGTCCCTCCTAGAGGAATGATAGACAACCGGGTGAGAATCCCGGACGGTACCGCCGCTGTAAGCGCTGAGGCCGCTGCTCGTTGATGAAGATCAGCCACTGGGAAACCGGGAAGGCAGAGCACGGACGCAGGAGAGGCAGCTCTCCCTAAGCGTAAGTCAGAAGACCTGCTTGAGGACGTCCCTGCCACGCGTTATGGCATAGGGGACTTTTTGTTGCGGAAAACCGGCCGCGGCAGCGTTCAGCGCTGCCGCGGCTTTCTGCGTCCACGGGAGGGGTGCGTCCGCTGGAACAAGGGGGGATTTTATAGACTGGAGCGATCCATAACATGAGGAGGAAACTATGAAACGAATCGGAATGAGCATCCTGTCCTTGGCCCTGCTGCTTTGCCTGGCGGCTTGCGGGAACACGAACCCCGCCGCGTCCGGGACCGCCGCCCCGGAGACGGCTGTGCCGGAGACCGCCGCGCCCCAGGAGGATTACGACGGCAAGCTGGTGTTGGACGGCCCCATGGAACTGGAGTATGCCCGGAATTTTGCCGTCGACCGCTATAAGGGCGGCTACCGCATGTTCACTGCCGGCACCACCGGGAACACCTATCTGGTGGTGCCCGAGGGCATGAGCGTCCCCGAGGAGCTGGAGGCGGGCGTGGTGGTTCTGCAGCAGCCCATCGACCGGGTCTATCTGGCCAGCACCGGCATGACCTCACTGGTGGCCGCCATGGGCGGGCTGGACCACGTGAAGCTGGTGGCCAACGACGTGGAGGACTGGTACATCGAAGATGTGGTGGCGAAGATGAACGAGGGCAGCATCGCCTTCTCCGGCCACTATAAGGAACCGGATTATGAGCAGATGACCGCCAACGACATTCAGCTGCACGTGGATACCACCATGATCGACAACAATCCAGAGGTGCTGGAGAAATTTGACGAGCTGGGCATCCCCTCCATCGTGGAGAATTCCTCCAAGGAGGCCCATCCCCTGGGCCGTGTGGAGTGGGTAAAGCTGTTTGGCGTACTCTTCGGCATGGAGGAGCAGGCCGACGCCTATTTTGAGGCGCAGAAGGCCCTTGTGGAGGACGCCACCGCCGCGCAGGCGTACGGCAAGACCGTGGCCATGGGCTACATCACCTCCACCGACAAGTGCTATGCCCGCAACGGCGGCGACTATATGGCCCAGCTGATCGGTATGGCCGGCGGCACGTACATCCTGGCCGATATGGAGCCGGAGAAGAGCGGCAATACCAATATGACCTTTGAAGAGTGGTACGCCGGCAACAAGGACGCGGATTACCTGTTCTATGTGAACTTTGCCCGCTCCTTCGCCTCCATCCAGGAGATGATCGACTATAACCCCCTGTTTGCCGACTTCAAAGCGGTGCAGGACGGCAATGTCTGGATCACCTCGCCGGACTTTACCCAGTCTACCGCCGCCATCGCCTCCATCCTGTCGGATATGAACGCCATTCTCGCCAGCGCCGACGGCGATGTGACCACCGACCATCTGATCAAGCTGTCCTGAGGGCCCCGCCAGCGGCAGGTGGGAGAACCCGCCCTGCCGTTGGCGGGGGGGGGGG
>NZ_JALFGV010000170.1:0-20308 GCF_022777125.1 Lawsonibacter sp. | reverse complement strand
AAAAAGTACATGAATATGAAGCACCTGGAGGCTGCCGTTGAGGACGCCTCCATTGCTGGCTGACTTCATTCATTCCAGAGCCTGCAAACCAATTTGCGCAAAATCCTTGACACTACCTGCTTGAACGAGAGAGAGACGTTTGCATCCCGGCTGGGCTTTGTGCTGATTTCTGCCGGATGCGCCATCGGATTGGGGAATGTGGAGCGCTTTCCCTATATTGTGGGGCAGTACGGGGGCGCGGCGTTTGTGCTGATCTATCTGGTGTTTCTGGTGATCATGGGGCTGCCCATCATGGCTATGGAGTTTGCGGTGGGCCGTGCCAGCCGGAGGAGCATCGCCGGGTCCTTTCATGTGCTGGAACCTAAGGGGAGCAAATGGCACTGGTACAGTTGGTTTGGTATGGCGGGCAATTATATGCTGATGATGTTCTATACCACCATGGCCGGCTGGATGATCCTCTATTTTGTCAAGATGGCCCGGGGGGACTTTGCGGGGCTGGATACGGCCGGTGTGGCGGAGCAGTTTGGGACTTTGATGGGTCAGCCGGGCGTAATGCTGGCCTTTATGGGGATCGTGGTGCTGCTGGGCATGGGTGTGTGTGCCCTTGGGCTGCAGAACGGTGTGGAAAAGATCACGAAAGTTATGATGGTCTGCCTGCTGGTCATTCTGGTCGTGCTGGTGGTCCGCGCCGTGACGCTGCCCGGCGCGGCGGCAGGATTGGAGTTCTACCTCAAACCCGACTTCCGGCACCTGATGTACGCCTCCGACGGCAGACTCCGACTGGGAGAGGCCATCTTTGCCGCCATGGGGCAGGCCTTTTTTACCCTTTCCCTGGGGATCGGGGCGATGGCCATTTTTGGAAGCTATATCGGTAAGGAGCAGCGCCTGTTCGGCGAGGCCATCAATGTGGGCATCTTGGATACGTTTATGGCCTTTGTGGTGGGTTTGGTCATTTTTCCTTCGGCGTTTGCCTTTGGCGTGACGCCGGATGCGGGTCCGAATCTGATTTTCATCACCCTGCCCAATGTGTTCAACTCCATGCCCGGCGGACGTCTGTGGGGCGCGCTGTTTTTTGTGTTTATGTCCTTTGCGGCACTGTCCACGATCATCGCCGTGTTCCAAAATATTATAACGTTTCCAATGGATAAATACGGCTGGAGTCGAAGAAAAGCGGTTTTAGTGAACCTTGTAGCGATCTTCCTGCTCTCGCTGCCCTGCCTGCTGGGCTTTAATCTGTGGTCCGGCTTTCAGCCGTTCGGCGCGGGGTCCGGTGTGCTGGATCTGGAGGATTTCATTTTGTCCAACAATCTGTTGCCGCTGGGCTCGCTGGTGTATCTGCTCTTCTGCGTGTCCCGGAAGGGCTGGGGCTGGGAGAATTTCCTGGCGGAGTGCGGTACCGGGAAAGGGATCCGATTCCCGAGCCGGGTACATTTTTACATGACCTGGGTCCTGCCTTTTATTGTACTGATCATCTTCGTTATGGGGTATTGGGAAAAGTTCAAGCCCGCCATTCTGGCGCTGTTTGGGAATTGAACTGCAGCTGGGCGCGGTCCGAAAGGACCGCGCCCAGCTGTTTTATTGGGCGTAGAACTCCGCCACGGCGGCAAAATAGGCGTCAATATTCTCCCACTTGGACATGGGGGGGATATCGCAGCCGGAGGAGATGACGAAGTTGGGGTATTTGCAGCATTTTTCCATAACGGCCAGCGTGGCGGTACGGATGGATTGCGGCGTACCGTTGCGGAACTCGCCCGCAGGGTCCACATTGCCCATGGCCACGATGTCGGAGGGGATGTGGGGCATCATTTCAGCCATGTCGATCGCGTTGCCGAAGTGGAGGATCTTGGCGCCTACGGAAAGAATGGAATCGATGGTGAGGATGGTGGTGTTGCCGCAGTTGTGGTAAACCACGATGAAATGCTCGTCCTGCACCGCATCCACGATGCGCTTGCAGTAATCCGCTGAGAACGCCTGCGCCAGAGCGGGAGAGAGCAGGCCGGCCAAGGGCTCGGCAATGACCACGCCGTGAGCGCCCACGGCCTTGTAGGCCTTGATATAGTCGATCAGAAAGGAGGTGGCCTTTTCCAGAACGGTGTGGACCATATCCGGCTCAGAGTAGCAGTAGACCATAGCCTCGGTCACATCCAGCAGGCGGCCCGCCAGGGAAAAGGGGCCGATGACTCCGGCCAGGACGGGACGGTCGGTGATGCGCGTACAGGCCTTCTCAATGGCCTCGATGTAGATACGGGTGCGGCCCGCGCCGATGGGCGGGATGGTCAGAGCTTCCGCCGCCGCCTCATCGGAGAGGATGCTCCCCACTACGGTGGGCACCTCGTCGTCCGTGAAGCGGATCTGGGAGCCGAAGCATTCGGCCTCCACCGACAGATCCATCAGACTCACGGAGGCGCCGGAGGGGACCCGCTGGGCCACCAGCTCCATGCCGCGGGCCTGGAGCGCACTGCTGGAGATCAGGTCCCGTACGGTGACGCCCATGAGCTGCACGGCGGGAAAGGAGAGCACGGGAGTCGTCTTTTTGGGGGCGGTCGTCTTGAGCGAGTCCACCCATTCATACATGTTGCGTTTCATGATCGGCCTCCTGACTGTATCGTATGATACGATCAGGTTACCACAGGAGGGGCCGCTGTGTATGGTAATTTGCCGTGTCTTTTGGAACATCTTTGGCAAAAAACGTGCGCTTCCAAAGGAAGCGCACGTTTTTAAAGGTGGGTCTCTATTTATCCAGGCGGCGGACCAGTTCCTTGGAGCAGAAGGTGGCCACGTCGTCGGCGTAGGTGCCCGCGCCGAAGCCGGCATCATAGCCGAGCTCTTTTGCCAGAGCGTGGGTGATACGGGCGCCGCCGCAGCAGAAGATGTACTTCTCGCGCACGCCCTCAGCCTCCGCCAGCTCGATGAGCTCGGTCAGGTTCTGGATGTGCACGTCCTTTTGCGTAACCGTCTGGGAGACCAGCAGCACATCGGCGTTGACCTCGGCGGCCTTACGGAGGAAGTCCTCGTTGGGGATCTGGCTGCCCAGGTTGTAGGCTTCGATCATCTCGTAGCGCTCCAGGCCGTAGTGCCCGGCAAAGCCCTTGCGGTTCATGATGGCGTCAATGCCCACGGTGTGGGCGTCGGTGCCGGTGGAGGCGCCGATGACCACCATTTTGCGGCCCAGCCGCTCTTTGAGGAAGTTGTCGGTCTCATGCATGTCCATGACCTCGTCGGTAACGGTCTGGACCACGATCTCATTGTAGTTGATGGTATGCGTCAGGGAGCCGTAGACCACGTAGAAAGTAAAGTTCTCGTCCAGTTTCTGCCGCAGCGCCACGTTGGGGTCGGCCAGGCCCATCTTCTGGGCGACAAGCACGGCGGCGGCCGCGCCCTTGTCGTCA
Organism: Lawsonibacter sp.; assembly: GCF_022777125.1. Classification (NCBI taxonomy): domain Bacteria; kingdom Bacillati; phylum Bacillota; class Clostridia; order Eubacteriales; family Oscillospiraceae; genus Lawsonibacter; species Lawsonibacter sp. Next base: position 16,919 of record NZ_JALFGV010000170.1, on the reverse strand, counting down.
TCCTTAACGGGCAGAGTGAAGGAGGTCTGCACCTTGCCGTCGTTCATGGTGTCGCCGTAGGGTTTCAGCCGGGTCAGGTCCAGAGTGGTGTCCAGGTCCTTGTCGCGGATTTGATACAGTCCGGAACTCATTTGCCGGCACCCCCTTTCATCATGGGCGCAAGGAAGGGGTTGAAGTACCCCGGCGCCTTGCTCACGACGCCGTCCAAGCCCTTGCCGCCGTCGCGGGGGCGCTTGATGTCGGCAAAGATGCCCCGCTCCAGGGTCTCGAAGATACCCAGCTGCTCGATCTGGGCCAGCAGGTCGGTAGCCTTGTGCAGCACTTCATTGGCGCGGTTCTGCATGATGCCGCCGTCCTTGAAGACCAGCTCATTGCCCAAGTCCTGCATGGTGCGGAAAATGTACTGAGCATTCTGGATGGCCAGGAAGCGGTCGGACAGGAAGGGGGTGTGGATGGCCTCGGTCATCATGCCCAACAGATGGATCTTCTGGCCAGTGAGGATGGTGACCATGTTGAACAGAGCGTCCTGCACATGGCCGCGGAAAATGTTGCCGGTCATGAACTTCGTGGGAGGCATGTACTTCAGCGGAGCGTTGGGGAAGATCTCGCGGGCCATTTCCGCCTGAGCCAGCTCGTAAAGGAAGCCGTTTTCCACATCGGGATCGATCTCAAAGGCATGACCCAGACCCATCTGCTCCTCCGGCAGGCCCGCCCGCAGGGCGAACTGCTCGTTGAGGAACTGGGAAGCCAGAACGGTGTGGGCCTCCTCCACCGCGTCGGCGGTGGTCAGGTAGTTGTCCTCGCCGGTGTTGATGACCACGCCCGCGTAGGCGTTGATGGCGCGGGAGAAGTTCTGGTCCACCAGGGTGCGCTGCATGTTGATGTCGCGGAAGAGGATGCCGTACAACGCGTCGTTGAGCATCACGTCCAGCCCTTCGAAGGCGCCCATGGCGGCGATCTCGGGCATGCACAGGCCGGAGCAGTAGTTGCACAGGCGGATGTAGCGGCCCATCTCTTCGCCGACCTTGTCCAGGGCCTCGCGCATCAGGCGGAAGTTCTCCTGGGTGGCGTAGGTGCCGCCGAAGCCCTCGGTGGTGGCGCCGTAGGGCACGTAGTCCAGCAGGGACTGGCCGGTGGTACGGATGACGGCGATGACGTCGGCGCCCTGGCGGGCGGCGGCGGTCGCCTGCGTAATATCCTCATAGATGTTGCCGGTGGCCACGATCAGATAGATCCACGGGCCCTGCTTTTCGCCTCCGTGGGCGGCAATGAAGTCCTCACGGCGCTGACGGCGGGCCTTGATGCGCGCCAGAGCATCCGTAACGATGGGGGCGATCACGTCGTGGATGGCGGCCTCGTCATGAGCGCTCAGAGCGGTCAGATCCAGCTTGCCCCCGGCGATGTCCTCGGCGATCGCCTGGGGGTCCTTGCCGGTTTCCAGCATGGCGTTGCCCAGCCAGAAGGCCGCGCCCTGGGCCAGAGCACCCTTGTCCATCAGGTGCTCCACCACCACGTTGGGCAGGGGAACGTCGGATTCGTCCACTCCGTCGATGCCCAACAGGCGGCAAATGGTACGCTCCACGGCCACCGTAGTATAGCCGTCGATAAAACGCTGGGTATCGTCCGCTACCCGGGAGGCGTGCTGGCGGGCCTGCGCCACCAGATCAAAATCAAGATTCAGCTTGGATTCCAAATGCACTCACTTCCATTCTGTGTGTCAGTCAAAAGGGGGGAGCGGACCGCCGCCGCAGCAGCGGCCCGCCCGCAGGAGGAGAGAGGAGGTACTTATTCGTGGTGGGAGCGCTTATGACGCTCCAGATTGGCCGGCTCCATGGACAGAGCCTGGCCGCGCTCCAGACCGGCCACACCCATCAGCTCCACCTTGCGTTTGCCCTCGCGCTCGGCCTTGCAGTACTCGCACTGGCAGGTCTCCTCGTAATGCTCGGGCTCGGTGTAGGTGGTGATGACGCCCTCGTAGTTGCGCAGGATGACCTTGTGCGGCGTCTGGGAGATGACGTACTGCGGCATGACCGGGGTCTTGCCGCCGCCGCCGGGGGCGTCCACCACGAAGGTGGGCACACAGAAGCCGGAGGTATGGCCGCGCAGAGCCTCGATGATCTCAATGCCCTTGCTGACGGGGGTGCGGAAGTGCTCCAGACCCATGGACAGGTCGCACTGGTAGATGTAGTAGGGACGCACACGGATCTTGACCAGCTCGTTGACCAGCTTCTTCATCACGTGCACGCAGTCGTTGATGCCGGCCAGCAGCACGCTCTGGTTGCCCAGGGGGATGCCGGCATCGGCCAGCATGGCGCAGGCCTTGGCGGCCTCGGGGGTGATCTCGTTGGGGTGGTTGAAGTGCGTGTTCAGCCAGATGGGGTGATACTTCTTCAGCATGTTGCACAGCTCGGGCGTGATGCGCTGGGGCAGGACCACCGGGGTACGGGAGCCGATGCGGACGATCTCCACGTGGGGGATCTCGCGCAGCTTGGCGATGATGTACTCCAGGCGCTCGTCAGAGCAGAGCAGCGCATCGCCGCCGGAGAGCAGAACGTCCCGGATGACAGGGGTGTTGCGGATGTACTCGATGGCCTGATCCACCTGATCCACGGGCATGCCCGCGTCATGCTGGCCGGCGAAGCGGCGGCGGGTGCAGTGACGGCAGTACATGGAGCACTGGTCGGTGATCAGCAGCAGGCAGCGGTCCGGATAACGGTGGGTCAGACCGGGCGCCGGGGAGTCCTCATCCTCGTGCAGGGGGTCCAGCAGGTCGGAGACGGCCTGGTGCAGCGCCTTGGCGGTAGGAATGGCCTGCAGCCGGACGGGATCGCGGGGATCACCGGGCTGGATCAGGGACAGATAGAAGGGGGTAATGGCCATGCGCAGGGTGCCCAGGCAGGCCTTGACGCCCTCTTCCTCTTCGGGGGTGAGCTCCACGTACTTCTTCAGGTCCTCCAGGGTCTCGATACGGTTTTTGACTTGCCAGTGCCAGTCGTTCCACTCTTCATCAGAAACGTTGGGGAACAGGATATGGCGACGGGATTCGATCATAATAAGAGCACCGCCTTCTACATAATTTTGATGGACCGGGGCCGGGTCCCCGGCGCCTTACAGAGGTTCCGCCGTTTTGCGGCGGGCGGGGGATCGCGCCCCCTCAGACGTATTTGGCCTGGAAATAGGAGCGCAGCTTCTCGTTCTCACGCAGTTCGCTCAGGGTGATCTCCGCGTGGCCCTTGGTGTAGCCGTTGCCCACGATCATGGTCACGTCTTTGCCTACGCCCTCGGCGCCCAGAGCGGCCTTGGTGAAGGACGTGGCCATGGAGAAGAAGTAGACGGTGCCACCGTCCCGCACGGGGAGGATGCAGCTCATCTCGCAGTTCTTCACGTTGACCACGCAGATGGACACGTCGTATTCCTGCCCGCCGTTGGCCTCCAGCGCGGCTTCCAGTACCGCCACCGGCTCGGTGGCGCTGACCACGATGGCCTCATGGCACAGGCGCAGACGTTTGAGCAGGCGTGCGTCCTCGTTGCTGATAACCAGCGCGACTACGCGGCCGGTAGCGCCGCAGCGCTTCATGGCCTCATAGCAGCAGAGCATGCCGCTCTTGCCCGCGCCGCCCAGGATGAGAACGCTGTCGCCCCGGTTGACCAGCTTGCGGGTCTGGGCGGGGGCGCCGGCCACGTCCAGGGCGGCCAGAGCCAGTTCCTCGCTCATGTCGTCGGGAAGCTTGGCGTACAGGCCGGACTCGAACAGGATGGCCTGGGCATCCACCTCCACCCGGTCAATATCCTGGTGGATCGCGAGGATCTTGTTAATCTTCAGGGGGGTCATGGACAGGGAGACCAGAGAGGCGATGCGGTCGCCCTCCTTCAGGTCGATCTTCCCCTTCAGATCGTCGCCCAGCTGGGCGACCGTGCCCATAAACATGCCGCCGGAGCCGGTAACGGGGTTTTGCTGCTTGCCGCGCTCCGCCACGATCTCCAGGATCTTGGCTCCGATCTTCTCATCGTCGTGTCCGGCCTCGTTGGCGATCTGGGTAAAGGAAGCCGAGTCGATGTTCAGGGCGGAGACGTTCACCAGGATCTCGTTGGAGTAGATCTCGTCCATATTGTTATCGATACGGTAGGCCGCCTGGGTCAGGACGCCCTTGGGCTCGATGACCCGGTGAGAGCCGTACCGATTGCCTTTTTTCTGCATGGGTCCACCTCCCGCTTGGAAGGGAGCGGGCCGCGGCCCGCTCCCCCGTATCTTGTTGATTAGATGTACTTCTCCTCGAACAGCTTGCGGATCTTGGCATTCTCCCGCAGCACGTTCAGGGTGATCTCGGCGTGGTTCTTGGTGTAGCCGTTGCCCACGATCATGGTCACGTCCTTGCCGATGCCCTCGGCGCCCAGAGCGGCCTTGGTGAAGGAGGTGGCCATGGAGAAGAAGTAGACCAGACCGTCGTCGCGGACAGGCAGGATGGCGGCCATTTCGCAGTTCTCAATGTTCACGCAGCAGATGGAGATATCGTACTCCTTGCCGCCGGTGATGGCCAGAGCGGCCTCCATGACCTCGACGGGCTTGGTGCAGTCGGCCACGATCACGTCGGTGTAAACGCCCAGGTCGATCAGACCCTGGACCTGCTTGGGATTGCGGACAACGCCGACGACCTTGCCGTTGGGGCCGACCTTCTTGAGCGCCTCGTAAGCGCACAGAACGCCGGACTTGCCGTTGGCGCCCAGGATCAGCACATCGTCGCCCTCCTTGGGCAGCTTGCGGGCCTGCGCGGGAGCGCCGGCCACGTCCAGGGCGGCCAGGGCCAGAGGCTCGCTCATATCGTCGGGCATCTTGGCGTAGATGCCGCTCTCGAACAGAATGGCCTGAGCGTCCACGTCCACACGGTCGATCTCCTTGTGGATGGCCTTGATCTTGTTGATCTTCAGGGGGGTCAGGGAGAGGGAGACCAGGGAGACGACCTTGTCCCCCTCCTTCAGATCGATCTTGCCCTTCAGATCGTCGCCGATCTTGGCCACGTTGCCCATGAACATGCCGCCGGAACCGGTGACGGGATTCTGCTGCTTGCCGCGCTCGGATACGATGCCCATGATCATTTCGCCGATCTTCTGCTCGTCCCCGCCGCAGGCGTCGGAGATCTGAGTGAAGGAGGCGGAGTCGATGTTCAGGGCGGTCACATTGCACAGGATCTCATTGGAGTAGATCTCGTCCATGTTGTTGTCGATTTTGTAAGCCGCCTGGGTCAGAACGCCCTTGGGCTCAATGACGCGGTGGGTGCCGTACTTGTTGCCTTTTTTCTGCATAGTAAATTCCTCCTGCTTCAATTGTTCGGTCTGTGGGATAGTTCGGGTTGGGGAGAATTGGGTCTGTGCGTTGGTTGGGGAGATTGGGTCTGTGCGTTGCGTTTGGTTGGGGAGTTTTTGCCTGGTTGGGGAGATCGGGTTTCCAGCTTGGGAAATCGGGTTTTCGGTTGGGGAGATTGGGGTTCCAGTTTGGGAAATAAGGGATTCCGGGTTGGGGAGTGTTTTGTGGGTGCGGTTGGGAAATCCCCGGGGATTACTTGTTCAGAGACAGGATCGCGCGGGCCTCGTCGGGGGTGGCGATCGCGCGGCCCAGTTCCCTGGCCAGGCGCACGACCTTTTCCACCAGCTCGCCGTTGCTCTTGGCGGGAACGCCGCGGGAAAGGTTCAGGTTGTCCTCAAAGCCGACCCGGACGTTGCCGCCCATGGCGATCGCGGCGGCGGCCAGCGTAAAGGCGTTGCGGCCGATGCCGGTGGCGGTCCAGGTGGAGCCGGCGGGGATCATCTTGACCAGATAATCCAGGTGGCCCGGCGTGGCGGGGGTGCAGCCGGGAACGCCCAGCACGAAGTTGAACTGCATGGGCGCGCCGGGGACCTGCCCCTTCTTGGCCATGGTCAGGATGGTGTCCAGATGGCCGATCTCAAAGCACTCGTATTCGGGCTTGATGTTGTTTTCCAGCATCCGCTTGCCGAACGCGCGCATGGTGGGCATGTCGTTGACAAAGATATCGTCGCCGAAGTTGCAGGTGCCGCAGTCCAGGGTAGCCATCTCGGGGAAGAGCTCGGTGGGCTGCAGGCGCTCCTCCGGGGTCATGCCGGTGGCGCCGCCGGTGGAGGGAATCAGAATGACGCCGGGGCAGGCTTCCCGGATGGCGTCCATAATGACGCGGAAGCGCTCCTTGTCCTGCGTGGGGGTCCCGTCGTCCCAGCGGACGTGGACGTGGATGATGGCCGCGCCGGCATCGAAGGCGCTCTTGGCCTCACGCACCATCTCTTCGATGGTATAGGGGACGGCAGGATTCTGCTCCTTGGTGACCTCTGCGCCGCAGATGGCCGCTGTAATGATGAGCTTTTCCATAAAATACCTCCTCCAAAAAAGTACGCGCCGACCCGTCTGGAAAAAAACCGACGGGACAGCGCTCCACAAAAACAAAAAACGCTATTTATGACCAACAGGACCGTGCTTCGGCTCTGTCCGTCATAAATAGCGCTTCATGTTACTCATGACAATCCGTAAGCGCTGGGCCCACGGCTCAGGGGGAGGGTTGTACGGTACGCGTCCCCCTTCGGCGGCGCACACATTCACAGGCCGCATCGGGCTCGCCCGCCCTTGCCATCGTGCCTGTTACCTTGTGCTCCGCGCCTCTATCCATGCATGTTATTTACTTGTTTACGAAGTCAATATATCCCAAAGCATGGTATTTGTCAACACTTTTTTTGTACAAATTTGTGCTGAAAAAATTGACAGAAAAAACGAACTACAGGTCGGCCTGGAACAGCTCCATCAGCTCCGGGTCCAGCTTCAAAAGGCGGCATACCCGCAGGGCGTCCCGGGGGCAGGGCGCTCCCGGAGGGGCGGGCAGCAGGCGGTAATCCATCCGGCGGGCGATGCGGCGGCGGGGGTCGTCATGCTCGTCCCCGTCGATCTCCCGTACCAGCCCGGCCACCTGATAGTGGGCGGTGGCCACGTCGGACACGCCGTCGTAGTGGGTGGTCATCAGGGCCACGCAGTCCAGGGTGCCCAGGTGGCGCACCAGGGCGCGGGCCAGGGCGGCCCCCTCCTGAGGGTTGGTGCCCCGGGCAAACTCGTCCAGCGCCACAAAGAAGAAGCTGCCCCGGGTGTGCTGGAGCAGGCGGTCCAGCAGGTGGACCTCCTTGCCGAAGGAGGACAGGCCGCCCGCGCCGGGGCCGCTGTCCGCCAGAATGAGGGACACATGGTGGAACAGGGGCAGGCGGGCCTCCTCCGCGAAGACGAAAAAGCCGCACTGAAACAGGAGCAGGGAGAGCACCACGGAGCGCAGGGAGACCGTCTTGCCGCCCATATTGGCGCCGGTGATCACGGTGCAGCCCTTGTTCAGTTCCAGATCCAGCGGGGTAAAGGCTTCCCCGCGGGCAAGCAGGTCTTCGGCCACCTGGGGGTGGCGCAGGCCGCGCAGGGTGATGGAGCCGTCCCGGGAGAACACGGGGCGGCGGCAGCCGTACCGCCGGGCCAGCTTGGTCTTGGCGAAGATCAGGTCCAGACGTCCCAGCGCGTCCATGTTGGCCAGAAAGTCCGCCTTATATTCCATCAGTTTGCAGGTCAGGTCCCGGCGCACCAGCAGCTCCAGCTGGTCCTCCCGCACGGCCAGCTCCCGCCGCTGCTCCAGAAGGGCGGGCTTTTCCGCCTCCGAGGCGGCGCGGATGGTCTTTTCCAGCCTGGCCTTCTGCTCGCGCAGGGGGCCGAGACCGGGGTGGTAGGAGCTCAGCACCGAAAAGGCGGGAAGGCGGCGGCCGTCCGGGTCCACCAGGGCGAGGGCCGCGTCCATGGGAGGGAACGCGATCCCGGCAAAGGGGGGCAGGGCCGCGTAGGCCTGCTGCACCTGCTCCAGCGTGACCAGGAAATGTTTGATCTCAAACAGCTCCACCAGGTCAAAAGGGTTGCCGGGGTCCCGGTCGAAGCTGCCGCGGATATCATGGAACAGGGGCAGGCAGCGGGTCACGCCGCGCAGGGGGGGCTCCTTGGGCCGGACGGCCTTGGGCGCGTCGCAGCAGCAGGGCTGCTCCTCCGGCTCGGGGAGCTGCTTGGCGTCCCAGAGCGAGAGGGAGAGGGCCAGGTTGTCCAGCTCGTCGGCCAGGGCGGCTTCCTCCCCGGGGCCGTACCACCGGGGGGCGCGGGCGGCGGCGCGGCCGAAGGGGGACAGGGGGACCAGCCGGTCCAGCACCCATTGCAGGCCGGAATGTTCGCGCAGCTCGTGAGTCAGTTCCATGGTTACTCCTCCTTCACGTTCACCACCGGCAGGTCCAGGACCCGCCGGAGGGCGGAGACGAATTGATCGGGATCGAAATGCCAGCCGTAGGCCGACCAGGGATTGGCCGCCACGGCGGCGATGGTCAGCTCCCGCCGCACCGCCAGGGCGCCGCCGGAGCGGAGGAACAGATCCCAGGCCGCCCGTCCGGCCAGCACGTGGGTGGCGTCGGCCGCCACCAGGGTCAGGGGCGCGCCCCGGCGGGCCAGGGTCTTGAGCAGCGGGTCGGTGATCCCGCCCGCCGCCCACAGCACGCAGCGCCGGCGGGGCAGCTTGTTCCAGCGGGGGGCGCCGGCCTCGTCCAGAGGCAGCTCCAGCGGCGCGCCCTCGGGCGTGAACAGGGCAAAGCGGGACGTGCAGGCGTCCAGCGCGGCGCAGAGGGCGGGGTGCTCCGGGCGGCGGCTGGCAAACAGGGCGCAGGTGTGGGCGGTCTCGGCCACCACAAGGTCCATGTCCCGGTCCAGCGAAGCGCCGGTACACAAAAGCGCGGCGCCCTCGATCCCGGCCCCGGCCAGCGACTTGCGCCCGGCGGCCCCGTCGATGAGCACCCGGTCCGCCCCCAGGGATGCAAACACCTCGCACAGCGGCGGCAGCTGCCCGGCGGCGGAGGGTCCGGCCAGCTGGATATACCCGTCGGACAGGGCGCGGAAGACGCCCACCTCGCCCAGCGGGGTCATCACGTCGGTCAGGCAGGCCACTTCCACCGTCACGTCGCACAGCGGCAGCATGCCCCGGGCCGTGGCGAACAGGTCGCCGGCTTTGATGTACAGGTCGGGCTTTTCCGTGCCCGTCACCAGGTCGGTGCCTTCGCCGTCCCGGCCCACCGAGGTCAGGCCCAGGCACTCCTCCTCCAGCTCCGCCATCAGGCGGCGCATGGCGGTGGTCTTCCCCGCGTTCTTGCACAGCCCGATCACCGTTACCGGGGACGCGTCCCCCACCAGGGGGGCCAGGAGCTTTTTCAAAAAATGCACCTCCATCGCGCAGGAAATCCTGCGCCGTTCGCCGGCATGGCGCGCCATGCCGGCGGAAATACGCATTGCGGCCGTGGCCGAATCCGATCCGGACGGTTCCAAAGGGCCGTTCGACCCCAGCGCGGTTGATTCAACAGAGAGTATTATAGAAGCCTTTGGACGATTCTGTCAATGGGGGGGCGCGTTTCCGCCGGGCGCCCCAGAAAACAACAGAGCCGGGGCCCGTTCCGGCCGCCGGCTCTAGCGTTTCATTTGTTCCGCGAGGTTGACGAGCGCATCCAGCTGCTTGGCGTCCAACGCCTTTAAAGCGTCCATCAGCCGGTGCAGCTGCTGGGGACAGGGAGTTTCATCATCGAAAAACTCCCGGGGCGTGATACCGAAATAGTCACAAATGTAGAAAAAATTACGCATGGAGGGTAGCATCTTTTGATTTTCGATGTTGTTGACGTAAGATTCGCTCAGGCCGATGTCAAGGCTCATCTCGCGGGCGGATACCTGCTTTTGTTCCCGCAGTGCAGTGAGGCGGCGGGCCAATTGCTCTTCAAACACAATATCCACCCCCCAAAAAAGCTTTTCTATAATTGTACTAGATGTTTGTTGAAAATTATGGTTTTATACACTATATTTAAGATGGAGTATAAATTTGAACTAGCTATAAATTAAAAAAACAAGAGGTGAAATAGATATGGACGTAACTTGTGAAATTGAAAAAAACCGCCAGGCCGAGGTAGTTCTAGCCTGCCTTGGGATCGCTCGCCGCTATCAGGGGTGGCGGTACATCAAAACCGCGCTGGAGTGGGCCCTGGCGGGGTGGGAACCGGACCGGGAAGTGTTCATCCGGCTGGGTGTCACATACCGGGTCTCCGCCGCGTCGGTCAAACAGAGCGTCTCCCGCGCCCTCTGGCAGGCCCGGGTCCACCGCCCGGAAGAGCTGGCCTATATGACCTTTTACGTGGACGGCACGCCCAACCGGACGCGCAGGCAGCTCTGCGCCCTGTGTACCTGGCTGCGCGCCTTTGAGCCGGTATGCGTGGGCAACGGCGTATTTCGCTGGCGTTTGCGGGAATAATTTCCTTCCGATTGCAAAAGCTGTTGCGGAGGTGAGGCAAATGCCATCGATTTGGAGCGAAACGACCCAAATAGCCCCCCGGCCTCCGCTGCCGGGCGACCTGGAGACCGATACGGCCGTGATCGGCGGCGGCATGGCGGGGGTGCTCACCGCCTGGCTGCTGAAGGAGGCGGGGGTGGAGTCCGTGGTGCTGGAGGCGCAGCGGCTGGGAAGCGGGCAGACCCGGAACACCACCGCCAAGATCACCAGTCAGCACGGGCTGATCTACGACAAGCTGACGCGCCGGTTCGGCGCGGAGCAGGCCGGGCAGTATGCCCGGGTCAACCAGCGCGCCATTGCGGAGTACCGGCGTATCGTCCGGGAGCTTGCCATCGACTGCGCGCTGGAGGAGCGGGCGGCCTATCTCTACTCCACGCTGGACGAGGACGCGCTGCGCGCGGAAGCCCACGCCGCCCGGGCCCTGGGCCTGAACGCGCAGTTTACCGCCCAGACCGCCCTGCCCTTCCCGGTGAAGGGTGCGGTGCGCTTTGAGGAGCAGGCCCAGTTCCATCCCCTGCGCTTTTTGGCGGCGGTAGCGGAGCAGGTGACGGTATATGAGCAGACCCTGGTGCTGCGGGTGGACGGAGGGCGGGTGGAGACCGACCGGGGGACCGTGCGGGCGCGGCACGTCGTGTTCGCCTGCCATTTCCCCTTCGTCAACGCCCCCGGCTACTATTTCGCGCGGATGCACCAGGAGCGCAGCTACGTGCTGGCGCTGAAAAACGCCCCGCAGCTGGACGGCATGTACTACGGCGTGGACCCGGAAGGGCTCTCCTTCCGAAACGCGGGGGAATACCTGCTGCTGGGCGGCGGCAACCACCGGACGGGGGAGAACTCCGCCGGAGGACGCTATGAGCTGCTGCGCCAGGCGGCCCGGCGCTGCTATCCGGACAGCCGGGAGGCGGCGCATTGGTCCGCGCAGGACTGCATCCCACTGGACGGGGTGCCCTATATCGGCGTGTACGCGCCCTCCGTCCCCAATTGGTATGTGGCCACCGGGTTTCAGAAGTGGGGGATGACCTCCTCCATGGCCGCCGCCATGCTCATCAGCGCCCGTATCACCGGGCGGGAAGACCCGGACGGGGCCGTTTTCTCGCCCCGGCGCTTCAAGCTGCCCGCCGCCGGGGCCAACCTGCTGGAGGACGGCAAGCAGACGGTAAAAGGCCTCTCGCGCCAGCTTTTCACCTCCGGCCGCGCGGAGCTGGAGGCCCTGCCCAGCGGCCACGGCGGCGTGGTGGAGCTGGACGGGGAAAAGGTGGGCGCCTACCGGGACGAGACGGGCGAGCTGTTCCTGGTCTCCACCCGCTGCCCCCATCTGGGCTGCCAGCTGGAGTGGAACCCGGATGAAAAAAGCTGGGAATGCCCCTGTCACGGCTCACGCTTCGACCACCGGGGCCGCCTGCTGGAGGGACCGGCGCAGACGCATCTGACGGAATGATGGCCGTTGCAACGGGGGGGAAAATGTGGTATCTTAGATAGCATCAAAAGGAGCCCGATTTCCGCTCCAAAGGAGCCTGAAAGATGAAAACCATCGCCATCCTGGCCTGCAAGCTGCTGCGCTTTGCGGGCAAGCTGCTGGGCAAGGGCAGCAGCCTGCCCGGCAGCGTGGCCCTGAAGCTGGACCCCGATATCCTGCAAAAGATCAAGCTGCCTGACCGGGTCATCGCCGTCACCGGCAGCAACGGAAAGACCTCCACCGTCGAGATGATCGCCCACGTGCTGCGGCAGAACGGCTGGAAGGTGGCCTACAACCGGGAGGGCTCCAACCAGATCGAGGGCGTGACCACCTTCCTGCTCTCCGACTGCACGCTGGGGGGGACCTGCCGCAGCGACGTGATCCTGCTGGAGAGCGACGAGCGCTTTGCCCGCCACACCTTCCGGCACTTTACCCCCACGCATTACGTCATTACCAACCTCTATCGGGACCAGCTCACCCGCAACGGACACCCGGAGTGGATCTTCGACATCCTCCAGGACAGCATCCACCCCGGGACCAGGCTCATCCTCAACGCAGACGATCCGCTGGTGTCCTGCTTCGCTCTGGGGCGGGACAACCCGGTCACCTGGTTCGGGGTGGAACGGCTGCCCTTCTCCGAGACGCAGCCCTCCGGCCGCTACCGGGACGGGGCGTACTGCCCCCACTGCAAGCATCCCATGGAGTATGAATACTACCATTACAACCACATCGGCGCCTACCGCTGCCCCGGCTGCGGGCACCACCGGCATACGCCGGAGGACGCCGTCACGCAGGCCAGCCTGGAGGAGAAGCATCTGATCCTCAACGGCAAGTACCGCGTGGACATGGCCGTTTCCGGCATCTATCACATGTACAACACCCTGGCGGCCTTCTCCGCCTGCCGGGCGCTTGGGCTGGCGGAGGAGCCGATCGCCCGGGCGCTGAGCGGCTACGCCCTGCAAAACGGACGCATCGTCTCCTTCCGGGCGGGCGAGCGGGCGGGCACGCTGCTGACCTCCAAACACGAAAACTCCATCTCCTACGACCAGTCCATCCGCCTGGCCGTCCAGGACGGGCGGGACGTGACGGTGCTGGTGCTGGTGGACGCCATCAGCCGCAAATACTTCACCAGCGAGACCTCCTGGCTGTGGGACATCGACTTCGAGCGCCTGAACGCCCCTCAGGTGAAGCAGATCGTCCTGGCCGGACGGTACAGCAACGATCTGGCCGTCCGCTTCTCCTACTGCCCCATCCCGCCGGAGCGCGTCCGCGTGATCGGGGACATCGGCGCGGCGGTGGACTGGGTGAAGGAGCACGGCGAGGGCTATATCTATTTCATCACCTGCTTCTCCGACAAGGACAAGCTGCTGACCCGCGTGCAGGTGGAACAGGAGGGACGGGCATGAAAATCCTCTATCTGTACCCCGACCTGATGAACCTCTACGGGGAGAGCGGGAACCTTTGCGCCCTGGAGCGCCGCCTGGCGGACCAGGGGGAGGACGTGAGCGTGGACCGGAAAGCGCCGGGGGAGGCGCTGGAGATCGCAGCGTACGATTGGATCTACATGGGCGCGGGCACCGAGCGCAGCCAGAAGGCGGCGCTGGAGCACCTGCGGCCCTGCGCCGGAGCGCTGCGGGAGGCGATGGACGCCGGGAAGCATGCGCTCTTTACCGGCAATGCCGCCGCCCTGTTGGGCCGGGAGATCACCGACGCAGCCGGGCAGGTCTGGCAGGGCCTGGGGCTGCTGGACGTTGCCGTGCGGGAGCGGCGCGATACGCGCTACACCGGCGACGCCATCGCCCGCCACCCGGAGCTGGAGCGCCCCCTGGTGGGATTTTTCAACCACTGTGAGGACTGGGAGGGGGACGTGGAGCCCCTGCTCCAGGTGGTCATGGGCCGGGGAAACCGGGAAGGGGACAGCGGGGAGGGCTTCCGGAAAAACAACTTTCTGGGCACTCACCTGATCGGGCCCGTCCTGGTGAAAAATCCCCACTTCCACTACTGGCTGCTTTCCCGCCTGCTGGGGCGGACGCCGGAGCCGAAAGAGTACCTCTATGAGGAGAAGGCCTGGCAGGTGACCTATGACGCGCTTGCGCGCCGAAAGGACCAGCCTGCGGAATAGAACCGGCTTGCCGATTGTTGGCCAGCCGCGCGTCCCGCCCGGAGCATTCGCTCCGGGCGGGACGTTTTTTACAGGCGGGCGAGCAGCGTTCCGGCGATCTGATCGGCGGTGCGGTAGACTCCTTCAAAGTCCACGCGGGGGTTGTAGACGGCCTCCAGGTCGTCGTGCATGGCTTTGGCCTGCGCCAGGGATTCCACCGCCTCTTCCAGCAGGGCGGCGGACACTTTGCGGGAGAATTTCAGCCGGGGCTTGTTCCGGCGCAGCAGTTCGGAGTCGGCCATGGCGTCCAGCCGCAGGCGGCGGTAGGGCCGCTTTTCGTAGGGCAGCGCAGGGGTGGAGGAGACGAAACCGAGGGAAAGAGAGGGAATGAGCAGATGCTCCATCCGGTCGGGGAACATGGGGGATGGGCAGACGATCACATCGTGCCCTGCGGCCATGGCCCCGTGGGCCAGGTGCGTAAGCATGCCGTGGGCCAGGCCATAGGGATCGGAAAGCTCGTAGATTCGTTTACATAACAAATCGGCTGTGCTGAACTGACACAGTTCTCCCTTCCAGGTGACGCCGCCGAGGAACCGCTGCACCGGCCGGCCGGAGTCGCTGCCGGCCTTTCGGACCTCGCGGCTGAGAATGCCGCGGGCCCGCTTTGCCATTTTTTCCTCCAGCGCCTGCGTGCAGAGCAGGGAACGCATGTCTTCCCCGATCTGTGCGGCGGCGGTGAGGCAGCGGTAGGCCCGCTGGTAGCATCCCTTATAGCCTTTCATACAGGAGATGATCTCACCCTTGACCTGCCGCAGCGCGTCATGATCGTAATAGTCCCCGAGATTGACATAACATTCTACCGCGCCGGGAAATCTGGGCTCTACCACATGGGGGGCGGTGCCGTCCACCAGGGCGGTTTTCAGCTGTGGGATCACGATGGCGTCCAGAGAATCGGGGTCGCCGGAGCAGTCGATATACTCCACGGAAAGGCCATGCGCTTCAACGGCTTCCGCGACCCGGTGCATCAGGGAGGATTTGCCGCAGCCGGGCCCTCCCTTGAGTATGTAGATCTCCTCCGCCTGGGCGGGGTCGATGAGCTGATCGTACAAAGAATAAAAGCCGCCAGGGGAATTTGCACCCAAAAAGAACCGGACCTGAGGTTGGGCCTGCATAAGATGACCTCCAAGTTATCAATTTCTCACTCCAAGGTATGCGGGGGGGCAGGCAGGGGTGCGGAGCGCTGGCGCCGGATAGAGAACCGCCCGGTATAAACCCGCGCGTTTTCGAAAAGGGACTGCAAAATCCTGCAAACACAGGGAAGGATTACGGATTGACAGGATGTGGGTCCAGCGGGTATGATAAGAATGTGAAAAAATTAACGAAATAATTCCGCGTTTTGGAAAGAGGGAATCGTCATGCGGGTGTTTGAAACCAGCGTACAGGAATTGAAGAACGATGTGCTTCGGTCGGTTGCCAAGCTGGCCTGGGAGGACGATCTCCAGACGGGCATCCTGGATATCCCGGAGCAGATCATCCCCGGCCCGGAGGCCAAGATGCGCTGCTGTATTTATAAAGAGCGGGCCATCATCTCCCAGCGGGTCAAGCTGGCCATGGGGGGCGACAAGGGCAATCCCAACCTGGTGGAGGTGCTGCCCATCGCCTGTGACGAATGCCCGGTCACCCAAATCGCCGTGGGACCCGCCTGCCGGGGGTGCATCGCCACCCGCTGCGTCCACACCTGCCCGAAGGACGCCATCTCCATCGTCAATCACCGGGCGGTGATCGACCACAGCAAATGCATCACCTGCGGCAAGTGCCTGACCGCCTGCCCCTACGGCGCCATTGAGAAGAACCAGCGCCCCTGTGAACGCGGCTGCAAAGCCGGGGCGATTTCCATGGGCGAGGACAAGAAGGCGTTCGTGGACCCGGCAAAGTGCACCTCCTGCGGCGCCTGTGTGTATCAGTGCCCCTTTGGCGCCATTATGGATAAATCCTTCCTCGTGGACGCAGTGGAGATGCTCAAGGGTGCGGATAAGTGGAATTACCGGGTATACGCCGCCGTCGCGCCTTCCATCGCCGGGCAGTTTGCGCCCGCCGACCTGAGTCAGGTGGTCACGGGACTGAAGCTGCTGGGCTTCCACGATGTGGTGGAGGTGGCGCTGGGGGCGGATATGACCGCCAGGCGTGAGGCGCAGGAGCTGACGGAAAAGGGGATGCTGGCCTCCTCCTGCTGTCCGGCTTTTGTGGACTATGTGGAGAAGAACTTCCCCGAGCAGGCGCATCTGATCTCCGAGACCCCGTCGCCTATGGTGATGGCGGCCCGTTACATCAAGCAGAGGGACCCCGGCGGAAAAGTGGTCTTCATCGGTCCCTGCGTGGCCAAGAAGAAGGAGTTCCGTCTGGGCAAGACCATGGGCGCGGTGGACTGCGTGCTGACCTTTGAGGAACTCTATGCCCTGTTTGAGTCCAGGGGGCTCGACGTAGCCCAGCTGGAAGACACCGAACTGGACCAGGCCAGCGGGTACGGACGTACCTTCGCCCGCAGCGGCGGCGTGGCCGCCGCCGTGGCGGAAGCGCTGAAGGAACAGGGCAGCGATTTTGCCCTGAAGGCCAACCCATGCAGCGGGTTTGAGGCCTGCAAGCTGGCGTTCCTGAAAGCGGCGAAAGGTGTGGGAGACTTCAACTTTATCGAGGGAATGGGCTGTGAGGGCGGCTGCGTCCAGGGACCCGCCCAGCTGATCCGCAGTCCCCGCAACCAGGGAGACGTGGAGCGCCACGCCAGGCAGGCCGAGGGGCGCACCATCCAAAACGCTGTGGAAGCGGCGCAGGGAACGTAAAAAAAGCCGCAGGGACTGCGGCAGCATCGAGGTTCGAGCCATTGACCGGGAGCAAAAGGGATCGCAAAAGGGGATGGAGCGCCGCGCACGGCGCTCCATCCCCTATTTGTAAGCGAAAACCACCGGCACAGCCGGTGGTTTTC
>NZ_JALFGV010000169.1:0-35572 GCF_022777125.1 Lawsonibacter sp. | reverse complement strand
CCCCCCCCCCCGCGCCGCTCAGCTTGCGGAAACTGCCCAAAGGTCTTTTTCGGCAGACCGTCAGCGGCCGTATCCTGTCATCCGTATATCCGCCGCTGCAAGTCTGCAAAACGCCCGCCCGGGATTCGTTTTCCAACATTTTTGCATTGATTTCCACGCCTCCCACTGTTACCCTTTTAGCAGGAGGTGTCTCTATATGAAAAAACAAATCTTCCGCGCCGCCGCCGCCGCACTTGCGGTTTCCGCCCTGGCTACCAGCGCGTCCGCCCTGTCCCATACCGTGGTGCGCGGCGATACCATGTGGAAGCTGGCCGTTCAATATCAGGTCGGTACCCGTGAGATCATCGATGCAAATCCGCAGGTCTCGAACCCGGACCTCATTTATCCCGGTCAGAGCCTGACCATCCCAACGCTTGACAGCTCTGTCGCCGCCTATGAGTCGGAAGTGATCCGTCTGGTCAACGAAATCCGCCGGCAGAACGGCTTATCTGCCCTTACCGCCAACTGGGAGCTCTCCCGCATTGCCCGGTATAAGTCGCAGGACATGGTGGACAACCGCTATTTTTCGCATACGAGTCCTACTTACGGCACACCCTTTCAGATGATCCGCGCGTTTGGCCTGTCCTACCGCACGGCGGGGGAAAACATCGCGTATGGCCAGCGTACGCCGCAGGCGGTGGTAGACGCCTGGATGAACTCCAGCGGACACCGCGCCAACATTTTGAATGCCGCCTTCACCCAGATCGGCGTGGGGTATGTTTCCTCAGGCCACTACTGGACGCAGATGTTCATCGGTTAAGCGCCGGCAGGCGAAGCCGCCCTTCCCAGGGCCTGGTCATGAGCACATTCCTATCCCGGCCCCACCGAAAGCACAATTTTCTAAAGGACGGCAAAAAGCCCTGGAACCGTGCAGTTCCAGGGCTTTTTGCTTGGCAGCGGGAGAAGGATTCGAACCCTCACATACAGAGTCAGAGTCTGCTGTGCTACCCTTACACAATCCCGCTATCTGTGCCCGCCATCGCAGGCGCTGGATTTATTATAACAAAACCTGTCCATTTGTCAAGAGAAAATAGAAAATTTTTTTAGTGTTTCAGTTCGGCCTGCAAGCAAAACGCCAACCCGCTTCTCAAAGGAATTTTTTACAAACTTTTTACAATGTTTGTAAACCTTATACAGTTGCCGTCCTCTCATTTTGTAAGCAAATTGCATTTCTTTGCCGAAGCACTTTCTATATAATACCTGTGTACCTGGATCGGACAAAGGGCAGCACGGCTTCCCGGGGCCAAATACCCGCCGGCTTTGTTGTCCTCCCGCGCTGCCGGCTGCCCGCCTTTGCCGTCTGTCTGCCTTACCGGCTGCCGTTCGGCTTTTGAAAAGCGCTGCACAGCCTGCCAGCGAGCAAAATCCGCATTGAGGCAAGCGGACGAAGGCGAACGGGCGTCCAACGAGTGGATCGGGTTTTGATCGCACAAGCCCCGCCAATAAGAATGGAAAGAGGTAGCAAGTACAATGAGAGCGAGATATAGAATCTTCCCCCACATTCTTCCCTCCGAGTCCGGTCAATGCCATCTCTTTTACGGAATATCCTGGGGTACTCCGGAATGCAACAAACGGATTTTAAAGGGCATCTCATCCAATAGGGCCATCGTAGCTGAGATGGTGCGTTTTTTCAATTATATCCATATGCCCCCTGCCGAGCTTATACGCGCCGTCTCCTACCTGCTTTCGCTGGACCGGCAGTTCTGGCATACCATGTTTTCTGCGGCTTGACTGCCAGCGCCCGCCGGGACCGGCGGGCGCTGTTCTATGTCCCGGCACGCCGCACAGGCGCCCTCCCGGGACGCTTCCCGCCTCCGTCGTGAGGCGCCCGCCTTTCACTCCTCGCCGGGGATCCCCGCCGGGCAAAATCACCCCAAAAATCACCCCTGTTTCCCGGCCCGCATCATCCCTGGGATGATTACAAACGAACCGACGCCCGCTAAGATAAGAGCCGGAAGCAGAGGCCCCCCTCCCCTTCCGGCTCTTATCCTTCCCCGGCACCCCCGCGTCACTACAAACACATGTAATAAGGAGGAGTCCCATATGGCATTCTGCGGTATCTGCGGCACGCAGATGGAAGAACATGCAAGATTCTGTCCCAAATGCGGTGCGCCTGCCAACTCCAGCCCCGTCGCGCCCCCCGCGCCCGCCTCCGCTCCGGCCGCCGGCCAAAACACCCTGATGGGGGTACTGTCCTACCTGAGCATCCTGTGTCTCATCCCGCTGTTCACCGCAAAAGACGACCCCTTTGTCCGCTTTCACACAGGGCAGGGCCTGACGCTGTTCCTGGCGGAGGTCCTCGTGAGCATCCTTTCTAATATTCTCTGGCGGGTCCTTCCCTACGGCCTGCTATGGCGTGCGGTCGGTTACCTCTACGGCATCCTCGGCCTTTTTTTTCTGGTGCTGGCCATCACCGGGATCGTCCATGCGCTCCAGGGCTTCCAAAAGCCCCTGCCCGTATTGGGGGGCATCGTATTGCTCCGTTAACTCGCTTCAGAAAGGAAGTCCCTGTATGAAAAAACGGCTCGGCGCCCTTTTGTTTACGCTTTTTCTGCTGCTGTCTCCGCTGCCTGCGGCGGCCGCCTCCACCAGCGCCAATCTGCTTGCCAACCCCAGCTTTGAAGACGGCCTCGCCGGCTGGACCTCACCCGACGGCAAATGGGGCACTGCAGAAAGCGAAAGCGGCTACGACCCCCAGGACGGCAGTTATTTCGCCTGGCCCCTCCAGGCCAGTCAGGAGAACACCTGCATCTATCAGGACGTCTCTCTCTCCGGCTCCAAGACCGGCGATTCGGTCGTTTTCAGCGTCATGGTCTGCAACTACGACCAGCCGCCCCACGACATGGGCCGGGTGGAGCTTCAGTTCCTGGATCCCTCCGGCAAGCCGCTCAAGGGCCATATCCAGGAGCAGCGCAACCCGGACTGGAACCAGCAGACCATCATCGCCTCTGTTCCCGCCGGGGCCGTGACCGCCCGGGTGGTGCTGTGGGCCGTCTGGTATGTCGGGAGTGACGTGGACGCCTACTACGACGCGGCCAGTCTGGTAACAACCACCGACCAATACAGCACGGTCTATGTCTCTGAGAAGAACGGAAAAGAGACTGCCGGGACCGGGGACGTGCTGACGCTCACCGCCGACAACGGCGTATCCAGGCGTCCCGACGACTACGTCTGGTCCAGCTCCTACAACGACGCCGCCACCATAGACGCCAACGGGGTCGTCACCTTTCATTCCGACGCCCAGGACGGCGTGGCTTTTTACGCCAAGGACAAGAAGACCGGCGTAGTGGGCGTCTACTGGGTCAATTCCGACCATGAAAACGCCAAGCCCGCCAGCGGCTCCTCTTGGGCCTCCGCCGACCTCCGGCAGGCCGATGAACTGGGTCTGATCCCCGAGTGTCTGGAGGGTACGGATCTGACGGCGCCCATTACCCGCGCCGAGTTTGCCGCCGTGGCGGTCAAGACGTATGAGGCATTGACAAACAGCGCGGCCATTCCCGCGGCCAACACCCCCTTCCGCGATACAAAGGACGCGGATGTTTTGAAGGCCTACCGCATCGGCGCGGTCAACGGCACGTCAGACACCACCTTTGCGCCGAACGCCCTGCTGAACCGTGAACAGGCCGCAACCATGCTGACGAGAGTATTCAAAAAGGTTTCCCTGGCCGGGTGGACGCTCCAGGCCGACGGCGACTTCAGTCTGGCCTACGCCAAACCCGTGCCCTTTGCCGACGACGCCGACATCTCCGGCTGGGCGAAGGACTCCGTATACTTTATGGCCGCAAACGGTATCATCCAAGGCAGCGGCGGCAAATTCATGCCACGCTCCGTCACCTCCGCCCAGCAGGCGGCAGGCTATGCCCAGGCCACCCGGGAACAGGCGCTGCTGATTGCGGTGCGCATGGTGGAGAAGCTGGGTTAATTTCGTTTTACGTCCCCAAACAGAAAGGAGAACGACGAATGAAACGGCGTATGTTCGCTCTGACGCTGGCGGTATTGCTGGCCCTGTCCGCGGCCGGCTGTGGAGGCGGCAATCAAAAAGCCCTGGTCGGCACCTGGGAGATCACCGACGACGCAGGGAGCGCCTACGGGTGGGGGATCCGGTTCGATCAGGACGGCACCTTCTTCTTCGCCGCCGGCGCCGAGGGCAATGACGAAGAGCTCGAGGAGGCCTTTGCGGCCATGCAGGTCCTGTACACCATCGAATATAAGGTCAAGAGCGATACGGAGCTGGAACTGACACAGAAGCTATTGGGCGGGCTGGGCGGCAAGGAAACGACCAGCGTGGCCTATTCGCTCCAGGGCGATACCCTGATCTTCGACGGCACGGCCTATACCCGAGTGAACTGACCTTCCGGTCCAGGAAAGGAGCGATGTTCCATGCCCAGCTGTCCCCAATGCGGCGCCGCGCTGAAGGACGGCGTCCGCTTCTGTACCGGCTGCGGCCGCCCGGTTTTACTGGATACCGCATCCTCCGCGCCGGAGCGCGCAGAGCCGCTTCGGCAATCTGGGCCTTCAAACCAGGCGCCTTCTGTTTCCCCGTCGGCGGAGCCGTCCTCCCCACCGCCGCCGCAGTACACGCCGCCCCGGCAGCAGACCCATACCGCGGCCCCGCCCGCTTACAGCGTAGAAGGCTGGAGCAGCGGCGGCCCCGCCCCCGGAAGCCGATATGAGCTCATTTCCACCGGCGGATTCATCGGCATCCTGCTGCTGATGTGCATCCCCCTGGTGGGGCTGATCCTGATGATCGTGTGGGCCTGCGGCGGCTGCCGCAAGCTTCAGAAGCGAAATCTGGCCCGGGCCAGTCTGATTCTGGCGGTCATCGGCCTGGCGCTCAGCCTGGTACTCGGCTTCGCCTTTCGGGGCGTCATCGGCAGAATGAGCGCCGAAGGCATCGGCGGCACGGCGGGCGCAGCCCAGTCCCTTGGATTAGGCGCGCTTCTGAGCGGATCGCCCGCGGGCGGAGGCGCTGCAGAAGACCAGGGTGGTACTGGTACTCCGGGCGTCCTCTCCGGCCTCGTGGGCGTGTTCTCCGGACACGCCGGAACGGAAGCGGAAGACGGTTCCAGCAGCGGCACGGGAGACCTGGCCGGTCTTCCGGAGGCGGTGGACCAGATGAATCAGGACGCCTCGGCCAAGGCCGGCGGATGGCCCGGCGGCCTGCGCGCCTATCCAGGCGGCGCGGCCGTCTCCGTGGAGACTTACCGTACGCAGGTCACTGGAACAACCCGGGAAGAAATGCGCTCCTACATAGAGGCGCTCAAGAAGGACGGCTTCGCCTTTCAGGATTTCTATGAATTGGGGTTTACTGAGGCAGATATGCTGGAACTGAACGGCTGGTGGGGCACGGACGGCACGCTCTATCTGAGCCTTTCCTACTACGACGGCACCGTCACCATTGATCACATGACCGAATTGCCAGATCTGGAGGATTACTTCAACTGATCCTCCGCCCTTTTTCGACCGGATCCGCATCCCTGCGCCCCTATACTGGAGGCGGAGGGATGCTGCTATGAAACCATTGCTGCGCCGCCTGTCCGCCTGCGCCGTTTTGTTCGCCGCCAATCCCCTGGCCCTCCTTCGGATACTGGCCGGGGCCCCGGTCCGCGGCTGTACGCCCCAGGACACGGATGAGCTCCGCCGGCTGCTGGGCATCGGCACGCACCGGCAGAAAAGATGCCGTTTCAAAAAGTAGCGGGGAACGCACAATGTGCGTTCCCCGCTGGCGGAGCCGCCCGGCGGGCGGCTTTTTCATTGCGCCTGGAGCGGACCCGCTCATCCCTTGACGGCGCCGGCGGTCATTCCTTCCACAAAATACTTCTGCACCAGCGCAAACAGGATCACGACCGGAACGGTGGTGATCGTCCCCAGCGCCATGTTGATGCCCCAGTCAATGTGGGTGGAACTGTTATAGTTGGACAGGCCCACCGTCAGCGTTTTCATTTCCTCCTTATTGGTCAGCACGCTGGAGAGCAAAAACTCGTTCCATGACATAATAAATGCCATGATCCCCGTGCTGAGCACGCCGGAGATGCACAGGGGCAGATCGATCTTGGCAAAAACCTGCCACTCGTTGGCGCCGTCCATGACCGCCGCCTCGTCGATCTCCCTGGGCAGCTTTTTGAAAAACGACACCAGCAGCCACACGGAAAACGGAAGCGTGACGGTCAGATGTCCGATGATCACGCCGAAATGGCTGCCCGACAGCCCCAAGCCGTTCATGATCTTGTAAAGGGGCAGCATCAGCATGATGGGCGGCACACAGTAGGCGGCCAGCACACTGACCAGGATCGCCTTTCTGCCGCTGAATCGAAAGCGCGTCAAACTGTATGCCGTCAAGGAGCCCACGATCATGTCGATCACCATGACCACGCAGGCGATATACAGGCTGTTGACGCAGTAATGGATCACCGCCTTGTTTTGGAAGGCCTGGATATACCATTCCAGCGACCACTTTTGGGGCAGTATCTCCGGAGGAATGGTAAAAAGTTCCTCTCCAGGTTTGAAGGAACTGACGACCATCCACAGCAGCGGCAGCGCGACCATGACGAGGAGAAGGACAATGAGAACGGCGACAAAAACGCCTGTGATGATCTTGTTTTTCCGAACGTTCGTTGTCATGCAGCCCTTCTCCTTTCAGTCTTCCGCAACACCGGATTTTGTCACATAAAAGATGATGCAGACGAACATCAGCACTCCCAGCACCATGGAGATCGCCGCGCCGTATCCCACCTGATACTTTCCAAAGGACGCCTGATAGATCAGGATCGGCAGCGTGGTGGTGGATCCGGTGGGCCCGCCGCCGGTGACCATATAGATCAGGTCGTAATAGGTTGCGGTCCAGATGGTACGCAGCACCACCAGAACGATGGTCGTATTTTTCAGCTCCGGCAGCGTAATATAGCAGAAACATTGCCACTTTGTGGCTCCGTCCACGCTGGCCGCCTCATAGATTCCTTTATCGATCCCCTTGAGGGCCGCCCAGTAGATCAGCATGGGAAAGGGGTAGGAGCGCCAGATGTTGAGGATGACCACCACCCACATGGCGGAGCCCTGCATGGCCAGCAGGGACTGTCCCTCCTGCAGCCACCCCGCCTGCTGAAGCCAATGGCTGATGATGCCGTACTCGTTGTTGAGCATCCACCTGGAAACAAGGGCCAGCGTGATGGCGGGCACGACGTAGGGGATCAGCAAAAAGCTTCTGAGCGCAGTACCGCCCTTCATGGGCCGCGCGATCAGCAGCGCGATTCCCAGCCCCAGGGCAAGCTGCCCCAGCACCGACCAGAAGGTCCATTTGCAGGTATTCCAGAAGTACTTCCAGAACAATTGATTGTCAAACAGCTTTACATAATTGTCCAGCCAGATAAACTCGCTGGTCTTTTTGATCAGCGACGTATTGGTAAAGCTCAGCCAGACGTTGTAGCAAACCGGATAGACCACAAACAGGATCAAAAACAGAATGGCGGGGAGGGAAAACGCCAGACCGATCAGTTTGTGCCTTCTGTCATAGCTTCCCAGAAGCCTGCTCCTTTTCAATGCCGGTCCACGTCTCATCGTTCCTTCCCCTCCCCATACAGCGGGCGCCGGCGTCCGATCCGCGTCCCGACGCGCAAGCCTTGGATGCCTTCCGTGGAAAACGGCCGGCGGGAGAAAGAGCGCGGGGTCACCACGCTCTTTCTCCATCCGCTGCATCGGAGCACCGGTCTAGCTTTCATAACTCATCAGATCTTCGTTGATCAGGTCGTATGCCTGCTCTGCGGTGTAAGTACCGTCGCACGCGCCCTGAAGCGCCTCGCCGAAGATCCCCGTGGATTCGATGTAGGCGGACAGGCCGTTCAGACCGGCCTCCATCCCGTACCAGTACCAGGCGCCGTTTTCATAGGCGTCCAGGATGTAGTTGACCTCATCCTGAAAGAGCGCGACCTTGTCGCTGGCCCTGTATCGCTCAAAGGCGGGCTTGTAGGACGGGAAGGCAAACATCGGACGGGACAGCGCGCGCTCCGCCGCGCGTTCCGGGGTATAGAGCGCCGTCAGGAAATCGTGGACCAGGGCGCTGCGGGCATCGTCGGTCTGGGGTACCGCCACAAAGCAGTAACCGGAGCCGAAGGACGCGGCCTTATTCCCATCCACACCGGGGAAATCAAAGCAGCCGAGCTTTTCCACCATCTCCGGCGCGTTGCTCTGGGCGTTGCCGATAACCGCGCCCATATCCAGCGACATCGCCACCGTGCCCGTTACGGACAGGGCGTTGCGGTAATCGCCCCAGGACCATGCCAGGGAACCGGCGGGAGATGCCTTCCGGTACAGCTCCACCAGATAATCGATGACCTCAACGGCCTTTTCCTTCTCTTCATCGAAGCAGTACTCGCCGGTCTCGGGATCGATAAAGTAGACCCCCGCGGAGCACATCATCTCATAGAAGGTCTGTGCCGCGACCTGCACGCTGTCCAACGGCACGTTGAAGCCCTTCATCCCGTCGCTGTTGAGGGCCTCCGCGGTGGTTAAAAATTCCGCCCAAGTGGTGGGTACCTTCAGGTTCTTCTCCGCAAACAGGTCCTTGCGGTACCATACGGAGGTATGCATGGCCCAGTCGGGCAGTCCGTAGATCTTTCCGTCCTTTCCGGTGAGGACCCTGAGATACGCGTCGGAAAAATCGCCGGCCCCAATGTCGTTGATAACGTCGTCCATGGGCATGATGCTTTCGGTTTCGTACAGGTACGCCGTGCCGCCGAAGTTGGTGTGCATGATGTCGGGCACATCGCCGGAAGAGACCGCGGTGGCAAGCTTTCCGTACATCTCATTGAAGGAGACCTTCTCCACCGTGACCGTGACACCCAGCTCCGCCCCCAGCTCGTTGAACTGCTTGTTGAGCACCTCATACTGCGCATCGGCGGTCAGGTTTGTCCAGATCACAAGGTTTTGTCCCTCATAGGAAGCGCTGTCGGCGGAGGCGTCCGGCGTCTGCGCCGAAGACAGGTCTTCTGGTTTTTCGGATACAGGAGGATCGGCGCTCTCCGGTCCGCAGGCGGTCAGCGTGAGTGCCACGAGAACAACGGCCAGCAGCAGGGATGTGAGCTTCTTCGTCATTGTAGTTCTCCTTTCCTGTCTCATGCAAATTTTGTCCAGAGGGTACAAACACTGCGGGATCAAAGGATGCCGCCGTTGTCCTTTAAAATTTTCTGAAGCTCCCCAACGTCGATTCTCCGGGCGGTCACGCTGTGTTTCACAGCAAGCGCCGCGGCCGTGCCGGCCGCCTCGCCCATGGCCATGCACTGAGGCATACAGCGAATGCAGTTGGCCACCTCGATCTCATAGGAGGCGCAGCGGCCCGCGACCAGCAGATTCTCTTTGCCCTTGGCCACCATGCACCGATAAGGGATGGTCATGGACTTGCCGGGCTCCAGATTGTACACGATCATGGTCACGCCGTCCGCCGTGTGATAGCCGGCGGGCATGGCGCCACGTCCTATGCTGTCCTCAAAGTCCCGTGCGGCCATGAAGTCATCCATCGTCACCTTGTAGTCGCCGAGGACCCTGCGGCTCTCCCGCACGCCCAGGAAGCCGGATATGGCGCTGAGATAAGCGTTTTCAAATCCCGGCACATACCGTTTCAGCGCTTCGGCCACATCGTACAGACATTTTTGCGAAAAGTTCTCCTGCCTGGTTTTTTCCTCAAAGCCCTCGATGCTGTGGGAGGCGATCGCACCGGAGCAGTTGATGGTAATCTCGCCTTCGTTGGGAGAGGACATGAAGGTGCCGAACCAGCTGCGCAGATATTCCAAATGAGGCGGAAGCTCCACGCCCTCCAGCATGTCCATGAAGCCATAGTGCATAAAGCCGGGGAACGTTTTGAACTCCCGCCACGAGGGGGCCACCATGTGATCTTTTACGGGCGGATGCTCTTTATAATACGCCTTGACTCGCGCCAGATCCACGCCGGACATTTTCCCCACCAGGCTCATGGGCTGAATCTCTTTCTTGGGACGGATCTCACAGGGGACCCCGGCCTTCGCGGCCACGGCTGCGTCACCCGTGCAGTCCACGATCATCTCGGCACGGACCTCCATCAATTCCATTTCAGACAGGATGACCAGTCCGCTCAGGGTATCGCCCACCTGCAGGACGTCCACGATCTGCGTGTTGAGATAAGTGGTCAGATTGGGCTCCCGGGCCGCCAGGTCGGCCAAGACCACCTTTGCGACCTCCGTATCATACAGGTAGCATACATCCGTTTCCGGGTCCTCGTCAACAACGGCGCCCAGCTCGTTGAGGATGTTGCGCAGCTCCCAGGCGATGCCGCCGACACAGCGGTGCAGTTTATCGCTGAAGCCGACCCACGCGCCCATCATACCCGCTGTAAACTGCCCGCCCAAGCACCGGTTCTTTTCCACGATCAGGGTCCTGGCGCCGTTCCTGGCGGCGGCCAGCCCCGCGATCGCGCCTGCGGTGCCGCCGCCGGCCACGATCACGTCAAACGTTTTTTGGTTCATGTCGCCATGTCTCCTTCCTAAGGCCGGGCCTTATTTCCCGCTATTGAGCGGAGCCGCTTAGAAACAAGGCCGTGCGTCATGGTACGTCAGTCCAGGTAGCCGTAATGCTTCAGGGTGTCCTTCAGGCGCTTGAGCGTCTCCTCCGGCAGCTCGGAGAGCACCGGCCTGCGGCAGTAGCCCGCGTCGATGCCCCGCAGCTTCAGGCCCTCCTTGATGATCTGGAGCCAGAGCACGTCGCCGTTGGAATCCGGCTCGGAAAACAGATGCAGGTAGGGGCGTACCAGCTCGGTGTGCGCCTTCATGGCCTGCTCCACCTTCTTCCCCTTCGCCAGCTTGTAGACCTCGGCGTTCTCCTTGGGGAACAGATTGCCGGTGCCGCACACCCAGCCGTCGGTCCAGCAGCACAGGGTCTCCACGGGACAGACGTCGTAGCCGTAGAAGATCGCGAAGTTGTCGTCCGTGAGGTGGCGCAGGTCCTGCTGGCGGAACACGTCGGCCTGGCGCTCCTTGACCGCGTCGATGCAGCCTTCCAGATACAGCTTTGCCATGAACTTGTCGCTCATCAGCACAGTGGAATAGTAGGGGTTGTGATACAGCATCACGGGGATGCTGATCGCATCGTGGATCGTTTTGTAGTGGACCAGAAGCTCCTTCTCGTTGGGTCCCATGTACCAGGGCGTGACCGCCATAATGCCGTCCGCTCCGTCAGACTCGGCCGCTTTGGATAACTCCACCACGTCGCAGGTGCGATAGGCGCCGGTGGATGCGACCACCTTGATCCCATTGTCATGGCCGGCTTCGATATACGCCTTGTTGACCGCGATCTGCTCTTCCTTGGTCAATGCGATCATTTCCCCGGTGCTGCCGGAGGGAATGATACCGGTGACTCCGTTGTCCGCCAAAAACCTGGTGATCTCCTTAATGGCGCTGAAGTTGATGGATTCATCCCTGTGAAAGGGGGTTACGACCGGAATATAGATCCCGCTGAGCTTTTCTCTCGCCATAACTGCATCTCCTTTTGATCGCAAAATATTTTATCGGAATATCTATTCCGATTTAATTATTGCACAACGAAAATCAAAATGCAAGGCAGAATCCAGCCGCCCAGTCGTTTTTGTTATATTTATCCAAACAGTACAATTGAAAACCGGCATAATACACAACTAAACCTCTGTCTGTAACATTTCCGCCATACTTTTAGCTCAAATCCCTCCTTCCTGTTGGATATCCTACCAATTTTATGATTTCTCTCCTTTCAATCTTGACAAAAAAGCGCCGGATACAGTATAGTAAATCATAGAAAGAAGTCACTCCGTTCCATTCTCGAAATTATTATTCCGATTTTGATTGCAGTACCGTGCAGGACCTTTGCTGCACCTGGAAGCGTAGAAAAATATGTGGGGGTCATCATTTTGGAAAATCAGAGTAAGAATGTTGAAACCATCAAAATGGTGGAGCGAGCCCTGGCTGTTCTGGATCTGCTGCGTGCCCGGCGCGAGCGTCTCGGCGTGAACGAAATTGCAAAACTCTGCGAATTGAATCCCTCCACGGCCTTTCGCATCCTGAAGACCCTCGAAAAATCGGGATGGGTATTCCAGTTTACCGACGGCCGCTATATTCCCGGAGAGAAAATCAGCTTTGTCACAGAAAAAAACAATCTGTATCTGGCGCTGAAGGACGTTTCCGCGTTTATCATGAACCGCTATACGGAAGAATGGATGCAGGCCATGAATCTGACGGTGCGGGACGGCGCAGAATGCTTTATCCTCCAGCAGTCCCGCACAAAAAATCTTGTGGACTATGTGGTCCCGCTCAACTCCGCCATGCCGTTCTATGCCTGTGCGGGCGGGAAGGTCCTGCTTTCCGAACTGCCCATTCCCATCGTGGACATGCTTTTGGAATCCACGCCGTTCCAAACGTTTACGCCCAACACGATCGCAGATCCGGAACATTTTTGGAACGAGCTGCGCCTGGTCGCCCGGCAGGGATATGCCTTTGACGACAGGGAATCTTCGGCCAACGGCTCATGTATCGCGGTGCCGGTGCGCGACAATCAGGGCACCATTATCGCCGCCCTGTCCTTCAGCGGCTTCATCGGCGTCGAGGATCCTAAAACCCTTCTCAAATATCTCCCCGCCCTGCGGGAGGCTTCGGAACAGATCTCCAAAGCCCTTTACGCCTGCCGGGAAGAATAGGAGGCCGCGC
Organism: Lawsonibacter sp.; assembly: GCF_022777125.1. Classification (NCBI taxonomy): domain Bacteria; kingdom Bacillati; phylum Bacillota; class Clostridia; order Eubacteriales; family Oscillospiraceae; genus Lawsonibacter; species Lawsonibacter sp. The sequence goes on along the minus strand of NZ_JALFGV010000169.1, from coordinate 22,838 downwards.
AGGGCGTGCGCGCCCGTTTTTCCGTCCATCCCTCCCGGAGCTTGGGCCCCGTCCGTACGCCGCGCGCTCGGGAGCTGCAGAACGCCCTGCGGACGCAAGACGCCAAAAGGCGCGCTGCAAAACCGACGCCCATAAAAATGCCGAGGCGGAGCAACTCCTTTTTCAGGGGTGTTCCGCCTCGGCATTTGTTTAAGGCATCACCGCACAATTCCCCACACACGTCTTGGCGGCCAATTTGCCCCACAAATGCGTTGCAAAACCTTGTAATACAAAAAGCATTCCTGCGGTTTTGCGCCTTTTTGCGGCACAAATTTTCGCGCCGGTCCGCACGCGTTGAATGATGCGGTAATACCTTAAAATTTTGAGCGGGATACGGATCGTCACAGGGATATGGTCTGGATACGCTTCGGCCGCAACGCTCTCCACACCTCAAACAGATCGCTCCAGCTGGTATGATCCAAATCACGGACACCCGGTCATCCGCGCTGGGGACTTCCCTGTTTTGCGGCTGCGCGGTCGTGAGGGGAACGCTGCAAACGTTCCCTCCTGCAGCGGCTCCTTTTTACTGGGCCGCCGCCAGGATCTCCGCGCGGGCCCAGTGGGTCTGGGGGACATCCGAAAAAAGGGTCTCCGGTTCCGCCTGCTCGGCCGCCGGACGCCCCAGCGCCCGGTTCAATATCTTGACCGTCTCCGCACGCGTCACGGTCTGCTCCGGCTGGAAGGAGCCGTCTGGATAACCGGAGATCCAGCCCTGCGCGGCCGCATAAGCGATGGCGTCCGCCGCCCAATGACCGGCCGGCACATCGGGAAAGGAGGTTTCCCCTGCCGCGCCCGGCCGATCAAAATAGGCGCAGAGCAGCTTCACCAGTTCCGCCCGGCTCACCGGCGACTCCGGACGGAAGGTGCCGTCCGGGTAGCCGCCGGCTACGCCCCAAGCGCGGGCAAAGGCCACATAAGGGGCATACCACGCATCGGCGTCCACGTCGGGAAATCCGCTCGCGGTCTCCGCTTCATTGTAAAGCAAGTTCCCTTGCTCATCTTTGCTGAGGCGGGCCAACAGGGCCACCGCCTCAGCTCGAGTCAGGGCGTCATCCGGTCGAAACAGGCCGCCGCTGCCCTGGATGTAGGCCCCCTTGCCGGATGTGTCCAGACGGAGCGAGCCAGACGGCTCAGGCGTGGGCACAGGGGTGGGCACGGCTGCGGTCGGCGCCGGTGTGGGTTCCGTCACAGGGGATTGCACCCTCTGGTAGGTCTCCCGGTAAAGGGCGCTCAAGGCATCGTTGGACGCGATGAGCCGGTAGCGGAAGTGGACCTCCCCCGCCACTTGGGGCAGCGTGTCGTTCAGCGCCAGCTGCACCTGGATGGCCGCCGTACCGTACCACGGATCGGCCGGATCGCTTTTTCCCGCCTGATAGTCCGCCATGCCTGTGTAAAGGGAAACTCCTGTCCCCTCTACCGTATCCGCCCACCAGCGGGCAATCGCCGCATAATCCATCGTCTTGTGTCCAATGTACCAGTAGATCTGGGGACAGATGTAGTCGATCCAGCCCTCCTTCACCCACTTCCGGCTGTCGGCGTAGGCGGCGTAATAGCTCTCATATCCCCCGGTGGTACGGGAGCCCCCGGGGATGCTCCGGCTGTCCGCCCACACGCCGGAAGGGCTGATGCCGTAGGCCAGCTCAGGCCGGATGGCATGCAGCCGCTCCCCCAGCGCCTTTACCAACTGGTTTACGTTCTCACGCCGCCAGTCCCCCACATTGGAAAAGCTTCCGCCGTAGCGGTCAAAGGCGGCGGCATCGTCAAAGTCGGAACCGGGGTAGAAATAGTCGTCCAGATGGATCCCGTCCACATCGTAATTGCGGGCCAGCTCCTCCGCCCCCTGGACCACCAGTTCCCGCACCTCCGGCAGGCCGGGGTCCAGGTAGTAGTTGCCGTCATGTTCCGCCACCCATTCCGGATGGAGGACGGCCGGGTGGTCTGCCGACAGGGCGGCCAGCTCCTCCGCCCCGGCCTTGGTCACCCGAAAGGGATTGATCCAGGCGTGAAGCTCCAGTCCCAGCGCGTGGGCCTGCTCCACCCAATAGGCCAGGGGATCGAACCCCTCCGCCGGCGCGGTCCCCTGCCGTCCGGTCAGATAACGGCTCCAGGGGAACAGCCGCGAGGGGTACAGGGCGTCGCAGGAGGGACGCACCTGGAGGATGACCGCATTCATCCCCATATCCGCGCAGCCCCGCAGGATTTCGTCGGCCTGCCGCTTCAGCGCCGCAGGGTCCGTGGTGGCCTTGGCCGGGTAATCCAGGTTGTACACCGTAGCCACCCACACCGCCCGGAATTCCTCTGCCGCAGCGTCCGCTCCCGCCGTCCGCGCCGGGGCGGCCGCCGTCCACCCCAAAAGTCCCGCCAGCACAAGGGCCGCCAAGGGCCGCCATAGTCCCACCATAATCATTTCTCCTCTATTTCTCTTGATTGGCGATCTGCTCGGCCAGGTCGTTGAGATAGACCCAGCGCTCCATTTTTTCCTCCAGAACGGTTTCCAGCGCCTCCTGCCGCTGCTGAAGCGTCTGGAGGGTCACATAATCGCTGGCATTGGCCGCCTGCTCCGCCTGTACCTGGGCGATCTGCGCTTCCAGCGCTGCGATCTCGCCGTCGATGGTTTCAAATTCCCGCTGTTCTTTGTAGGAAAACTTCCGCTTTGGGGCGCCCGCCGTTTTCTCCGGGCGCTTTTCCTGCCGGGGCTTGGGGGCCCTGGCCCGCTCTGCGGCCCGCCGGGCCTCCAGATAATCGGTATAGCCGCCCGGATAGGCCCGTAGCGTACCATCCTCCTCCACGGCAAACACCCGCCGGACCACCCGGTCCAGAAACCACCGGTCATGCGAGACCGCGATCACGATGCCGGGAAAGCGCTCCAGATAATCCTCCAAAACCGTGAGCGTTGGGATATCCAGGTCATTGGTGGGCTCGTCCAACAGCAGCACATTGGGGGCGGCGGCCAGGATGGAAAGCAGAAACAATCGCCGCTTTTCCCCGCCGGAGAGTTTGCCGATGGGGCTCCACTGTACCGGCTCCTGGAACAGGAACTGCTCCAGCAGCTGGGACGCCGTGACCATGCCGTCCGGGGTGGCGATCCGGTTGCCGATCTCCTTGACGTAGTCGATGACTCGGGTATCCCCATCCATATCAGGCACCTCCTGGCGGAAGTAGCCGATGCGCACGGTCTCCCCGATCTCGATCTCCCCCCGGTCCGGACGCAGCGCCCCGGCGATCAGGTTCAGCAGCGTGGACTTTCCGCTGCCGTTGACCCCCACGATCCCCACCCGGTCGTCCCGCAGAAACCGGCAGCTGAAGTCCCGCAGGACGGTGCGCGCGCCGAAGGCCTTCGTAATCCCGCGCAATTCGATGGTCTTCTTTCCCAGACGCGAGGAACATGCGGAAAGTTCCATGGAAGCTTTTTCCTCCGGCCCGGTCTGGGCCTTCAGGGCCTCGTACCGCTCCAACCGCTCCCGGCTTTTGGTGCCCCGCGCGGTGGGGCCCTGCATCACCCACTGGTATTCCCGGCGCAGCAGCGCCTGCCGTTTGCGCTCGCTGGCGCGCTCGCTTTCCTGCCGCTGCGCGCGGCGCTCCAGATAGTCGTCGTAATTGCCTTCATACCGGAACAGCCTGCCGTCCTCCACCTCCACCATGCTCCGGACGACCCGCTCCAGGAAATAGCGGTCGTGGGTCACCATCACCAGAGCGCCCTTTCTGGCACGCAGGCAGTCCTCCAGCCAGGCGACCATGTCGCTGTCCAGGTGGTTGGTGGGCTCGTCCAGAATCAACACGTCACAGGGGCGGCACAGCACCGCCGCAAGCGCCGCCCGGCGGCGCTCCCCGCCGGAGAGCCGCCCCATCTTCTGTTCAAACGCCCGTACGCCCAGGCGGCTGAGGATGCTCTTCGCCTCATACTCCGCCAGCGCGCGGGCATTCTCGGAAAGGCCCAGCAGCACCTGCTCCAGCACCGTGCGGGACGCCTCGAAGGCCGGGTCCTGCATCAGATACTCCAGGCGTACGTTTGATTCCCGGACGATTGCTCCGCCGTCCGGCTCTTCTGCTCCCGCCAACAGGCGCAGAAGCGTGGATTTTCCTGCGCCGTTGACCCCGATGACTCCCACTTTATCGCCCCGGTCCAGCGAAAACGATACCCGGTCCAGCAGGATCCGGTCCCCATACAGTTTCGTCACTTGCTCCGCAGAAAGCAGCATGGCTTCTCCCCCGCTCGTTTCAAATCAGCTTCCAGTATACCCGATTCCCCAAAAGGATGCAAATTTCTCCGCGCCGCACGCAAAACGCCCCCGGCCGTCAGGGCCGGGGGCGTTCAAGCAGACCCGTTCAAGGCCTTGCCAGATTCCCCGCCAGGCGGGCGAGCACCTTGCGGCAGGGCCGAAAGAGCACCAAGGCCATCCCAAAATTCCCGGCGCAGTGCGCCAGGTCGAAGGGGATGCCGCTGATCCACCAGCTCAGAGCGTAAGACCAGCCCACGGCCACCAGATAGGTCAGCGCACACAGCGCGCCGAAGCACAGGCCGAACGCGCCGGACAGCACCGCCCAGCCCAAGGCAGACTCCATCCGACGCAGCAGACGGGCCAGCAGCGCCAGCACCAGCCACACATATAGATAGCAAATGGACCACAGGTTGACGCCCCAGATCAAATATTCCAGAAACACATAGATATAGACCGGAAACAGTCCCCGCCAGCCCAGGACCGCCATGTACACCATAATAAGCAGAGAGACCGGCTCGATATTGGGCAGCCCGGCCAGCGCCATCTTGGAAACGAAAAGCACCGCCCCCAGCAGGCCAAGAAGCACGATCTCCCTGGCCCGCATCGGGCGTCGGGAAGGGCGATCAGAAGCCGTCATAACCCACGGTGAGGGTCAGTTCATAATGCTCCCCGTCCGCAATGGGGGTGACGTCGGCGCCGGTATTCACCATCTCCCCCTCCTTGGTGAGCTTCCACCACTCCTGCTTGCTCTCGTCGGCGGTCTCGCCGTCGGCCGTAAGGATATACAGGCCGTAAGCGCTCTGGTTATCCTCCACCACGCCGTCCGCGATCAGGGCGGCGCCCAGAAACTCCTCGTCAGTATTCAGGGTAAAGTCCCTGCTGCTTCCGTCCTCGTGGACCACCTGAACGGTGACGGTCTTTCCGCCCGCCGCGCTCTGCGGTCCCATGGTCCGCCAGACCAGCAGCAGCGCCGCCACCACGATCGCCAGAACGATCGCGGCGATCACGACCGTCCGATTACCGCCCTTTGCCTTGTTCGCTTTACTCATACGCTGTAAACTCCTCTTTTGAATCCATTTTACCGGTGACCGGGGGCGCGCCATCGCCGCGCCATTCCGCTGCATTGCGGCCGATTCAACAGGCATTATTGTAGCATAAAGCGGATGCTTCCGCAATGTAAAAAGGGCCGGACTTCGGTAAAAGTCCGGCCCGGCCGATCACTGGGGCTTCTGGTTGTTGAACTTGGCGTAGGCGGTGCTCACTTTGCTCTCGGGCGCCTGTTCCACCTGATACCAGCCCTTCTGCTGGGCGGTCTTGAACAGCTCGGTCTGGGTCTTATGGCCCTGATTGAGGATGTTCAGGTACTCGTCCCGCAGCTGCACATTGACGCACTCGGAGGCAAAGGTATCGTAGTTGGAGGACATCTTCTTCTCCGCAAAAATCAGGTCTGTGATCCGCTCCTGGTCGTTCATGGTCGTCCCTCCTCTTTATTACTTCAAAAAGTTCAGCAGTGTTTCAAAATTCTGCTTATGCTGGCTGGCGTACTGCTGGAAGCAATTCTTCAGATCGGCCTCGGTACACTCCTGGGCGGCGGCCTGGTACTTGCAGCAGAGCACCTTTTCAAAATCCAGCTGGTCGGACAGGCCCGCCAGTTCCTTGTTGGTCAGGTTTGCCATAACGCTTTCACTCCTTTGTTTCAGACTGCCCCCATAGTTTATCCCTGCGTCTCCCCTTTATGCGGCGGCCTGGGGCACCCGCAGCGATTGAAGCAAAAAATCGCGTAATGCTCCTCCCCCAGGTTTTCCACTTTCGCAAAGCAGAACAGCGGCGTCAGCGGAAAGCGCCGGTCCGTGCGGAAGGGGAGCGCCAGGGAAAATCCGTCCTCCTCCCGGCGCAGCAGGGCGCCTTCCGCCGCGCCGGCACAGCGCGCCAGCAGCATCTCCCCCATCAGACGCCCCGGCTGCGCCTCCCGTACCCAGCCCGGCGGCGCCGGCGGGGCTGCCGGATGCCGCTGCGCCGGGTACGCCAGTTCTACTCCGCCCCCCGTGGGCGGCCAGACGCCCCGGCGCTCCAATTCGCCCACAGAGAGCGTGCGGCGCAGGACAAGCGTTCCCCCCTCGGGCAGCAGCGCCCCCAGCGGAAAACGGCCCTGCGGGCCGGACAGATACGCTTTATACAGCCCCCTGCCGTCGTCCGGCAGCATTGCCTCACAGGCCACCCGTCCCTCCGCCGCGCGGACCGTCAGCCTGCCCTTTCCCTCCGCCAGAGCATACCGCTCCTCCATACCGCCGCCTCCCTCCGGTATCTCTCTTTATTCTATGCACCCGGACGGGCTGCATGCGCCCTTCATAAAAAGTCATATATTCACTTTTTTCTCTTGAAAATTATTTCAGAAAACTATTATGTAACCTATTGCACAAATCCGTCGTTTTCTGTATAATAGAAGCCGTCACCATTCTTTCACTTCGGCGAGGAGGGAGCTCTTTTGGATCATGTATTGCAGACCGACGTCTGGAAGGCTTTGATCGAGCGGCTTCCGGGCGTGCTCGGCGCCGAGTTCGCCCTGGAAAACGGCGCGGTGCGCGAGGTCCACATCCTCTCCGATCAGTCCCGCGGTCCAAAGCAGATCGTCCGGGACATTCAGTCGGCCATGCTGGCCAAATTCCAGGTAGAGCTGGATCACCGGATCATCAGCGTGGCGCAGATTCCCGGTTCCTGCCTGCGCCGGGAGGGCCAGCGCCGCCTGGTGTGCGAACGGCTGGAGCTCTCCGCCGGACGGGACGGCTCTGCGGCCGTGGTCCATTTGTCTCTGGACGGCAGCCCCTACGTCGGCCGTTCCGCCTGCGACCTGTCCGCCGCCGGACGGATGCGGGCCATCGCCCAGGCCACGGTGGAAGCCCTGAACCTGCTGCTCTCTCCGGAGTGCCGGTTCGTGCTGGACGATGTCCGCCGCACCCCCATGGGAGACCGGCAGGCGGTTCTGGTGGGCCTTCATTTAAAACGCAGCGGCAAGACCGAAGCCCTGCTGGGCGCCTGCTACGAGGGGGAGGACCCCAACTTTTCGGTGGCTCTGGCCACGCTGGACGGTGTGAACCGCCGTTTTTCCACGCTCCCCCCTTCTCCGGAGAGCGGACAAGTTTCCTGATCCCGGCAGTTACAGTTTGATTGCGAGCGAAGCGGATATGGCCTGTCTCTAGCGAATGACAGAGTACTGTCAAGGAGGCTATATTCGATGAATAAGGCGAAGTTTGTTGCTGCGCTTACGTCCCTCGTTTCCCTGCTCCTGGCCGGCGGCGCGTTTTTCAATATCCGCTAAGGCCAACCGAACACGGACAGCCCACTTTGCCGGCTGTCCGTGTTCTGCTCCACCAGTTCGATCCGCTATGGAGGAAACGTCAGATGCGTCCTGCTACCAAGTGCTATATGGCTCTTATCAGCGTCCTCGGGCTCTGTACGGGCGTATTCTGCGCCTACCGCTTCCTGCTGGTCCTGTCCGGCCCCTGGAACCTCAGCTATACGGGCGTCTTTCTGGTGCTGCTCCTGTTTGCCTGGGGCAGCTGCTGCCTGCCCCTTTATCTCCGTGAGGACTGCACCGTGGATCTCTCTTTTATCAGCATCCTGGCCACGATCCTCATCTTAGGGCCGGAGGCCGCGGTGCTGATCAAACTGGTCACCTCTCCCTTTGTGGTCATCCCCTCCCCCGACGGCAAGAGCCGGGAGCATATCTTCAATACCGCGCCTTCCAAGACGCTGTTCAATCTGGGCAACCACAGCATCTCCTATGCGGTGGGCGGCCTGGCCTATTACGCGGTGGGCGGCCGGCCGGGCGACATCGCGCTGCCCTATGTGCTTCTTCCCGCCGTCTTGTTCATCGTGGTGGCCATGATCGCCAATGTGGTGGTCATCCTGCTCTACTTTATGCTGAGCCAGCACGTCAAGCTCTACCCCACCGTCTTCCAGATGTTTTCCAGTCTGGCTCCCAGCATCGTGCTGTCCGCGCCCATCGGCTATTTTTTGGCCTTCCTGCTGAAATTGGATGCCGGCCCCTGGCTGGCGATCCTGTTTATGCTGCCTCTGCTGCTGGCGCGTTATTCCTTCAAGCTGTATCTGGACAGCCAGAAGCATCAGATCCACGTGATCCAGACCCTGGCCGCCGCTTTGGAAGCAAAGGATCCCTATACCGAGGGTCATTCCACCCGCGTGCGCCGGTATGCCGTTCAGCTGGCCGAACAGATGGGCCTATCCTCCAAGCGGGTGCAAACGCTCTCCACCGCCGCCGTTTTCCACGATATCGGAAAGATCGGCATCCCCGACTCCATCCTGCAGAAGCCCGGCGCCTTAACGCCGGAGGAGCGCGCGGTCATCCAGACCCATCCGGCCAAGGGAGTACGCATCTTGGAAAATCTGGACGGTTACGAGGCAATCATCCCCCTGGTCCTGCATCACCATGAATTCTACGACGGGCGGGGCTATCCCGACGGCACCTGTGGAGAGGAACTGCCCATCGAAACCTATATCCTGGGGGCGGCGGACGCCTATGACGCCATCACCAGCGACCGGCCCTACCGCAGAGGCCGCACCCCGCTCCAGGCGGCCGCCATCCTGCGGGAAGAGGCCGGCAAACAGTTCCATCCCCAGGTGGCGGTGACGCTGGCCGAGCTGGCGGAGGACGGGCTTCTGGAGCGCTCGGCCCGGCTTGATGAGGAACAGGTCCCGTGTTGATCTTAGCCGTATTGTGCGCCCTGGCTGCAGGCTGGTGCACCGGCGGCCGGCTCTCCCGTTTCGAGGGCGCCGGTCTGCGCCTGCTGCCGCTGCCTGTGGCCGCACTGCTGCTGCAGCGTTTTTTCCTGCGGCCCTGGACGCTGCTGCTCTCTTACGGGCTGCTGCTGGTCTTTTTGGTGTGCAACCGGCATCTGAAAAAGACTGCCCTGTTCCTGGGCGCGGGCAGCTTGTGCAATCTGACGGTCATTGCGGCCAACGGATGGCGGATGCCGGTGGCCGCCTGGGCGGCGGCGCTGATGAGCGATGAGGGGAGCGCCGCGCTGCTCTCCGGCGCAATCCCGATGTATGCCGCCGCCGACGCCCATACCCGGTTGCTGTTTTTGGGCGATATTCTTTACTGCCCCATCCCACCTTTTCAGGGATTTGCCAGCATCGGAGACATTTTGCTGGCTCTGGGCGTTTTTTTCTGTCTGATGGCTGTGATGGCCCCATCCAGGCTCCCCCGCTGGCTGAAATGCGGTTGACCGACACGGCGTACAGCGCTGTACCGACCTGGAAATCGAACGGATCAGCGCCTGGAAGACGCGCAGATAACCTCTCTGCTCCGCAAGCGGGACCGGAGGCCAGCGGGCCGCTGGCCCGTCATGCTTCCGGCAGGAAGGCAGCAGTTGCGTGTCTTCCCATTTTTTGCAGAAATCGGGCGTGGGAAAGCACCGCCTTCCCACGCCCGATTTCTGTGTGAGGTGTTCCGCTGATGCCGACTTCTTCCGCCATAGGATCACCTCCGGTTGACATCCGCCGGATCTGTGATATACCGGAAATAAAGGGGGGGGGCGTGCTTATGTTTTGGGTGGGGTTCCGCAGCGGGGCATATGGGTTTCGCGGTCTTTTATGGCTCTGCCTCGGGATGGCCGTTCTGTTCACGGTTTCAATCGGCCCGTTCCTGGCCTATTCCGGCTATCCCGGCCTGAGCGTCCTGCTCCTCCTTTGTGTCCCTTGCCTTCCTGGCTGTTTGGGATCATCGGGCCGCTTCCTGGTCGGTCCGGATCAGATGCTTGAGCCCCTCTACCCCCACCTGGATTGCGGCGGACAGGTCGTGGCTCTCCGTTTGATCCAGTCCGGCCGCCTCCCGTTCCTGGTTCCAGATCACGTGGAAGCAGGAGCCGCAGCGCGCCCCAAGGGCGGCGGCACAGCAGAACAGCGCGGCCGACTCCATCTCCGAGGCCAGCACGCCCAGCCGCTTCCACGCTTGCCACTTGGCCTGGAGTTCATAGGACACGGGCATGCGCTCCGGGTCGTGCTGCCCGTAAAAAGAGTCCTTGCACTGGACCACCCCTGCATGCCATGGCTTGCCCAGCGCCCGGGCTGCGGCCACCAGGGCGGACTGCACCGCGTAATCGGCCACGGCGGGAAATTCCATGGGCGCATACTCCCGGGAGGTCCCCTCATGCCGGACCGCGCCGGTGGCGATCACCACATCGTCGCTTTTCACCTTCAGAGCGATCCCACCGCAGGTGCCTACCCGCACAAAGGTATCCGCCCCCAGCGCGTGCAGCTCCTCCATGGCGATGACCGCAGAGGGTCCGCCGATCCCGGTGGAACAGACGCTGACCCTTTCCCCCAGAAGCGTCCCCGTATACGTGGTGAATTCCCGGTTGGAGGCTACCTTGACCGGGTGGTCGAAATAGGCGGCGATCTTCTCACAGCGGCCCGGATCGCCCGGCAGGATGCAGTAGCGTCCTATGTCTCCCCTGCCGCATTGAATATGGAATTGCAGCGCATGCTCATGCATGGCGCACACCCCCCTTTTTGGCTCTTATTATACCTCCGACCCGCTGTGTTTGCAAGGTGTACAAAGCGCGCCCGCATTTTGTAACCTTTTGTTGTTGCTTTTTTTGCCTGCAGCACATAAAATAAATTGTCTGAATGACGCGGTCGAAGGGAGTGTTCCGCTTGAAGAAGACCGTGATCTGCACCGTAGTCGCCCTGCTGGCTGGTTTTGCGCTGGGCATCTTCTGCGGCAGCGGCGTTCTGTCCGGCACTGGCGGTCTCGTGCGCGCCACGGCTTCCGCTGCCGATTCTCCGCTTCCTGCCACAATGAATCTCGCGCTGGCCACCGGCCTGCCCGCCCCTACGTCCCTGCCGCTGGACGAGACGGACAACACCCGTCTGGTCGAACGGGCGGGCGTTGTGCTGGAAGCCTTGAAGCAAAAGGATTACACCGCCCTGGCCGCTCTGATCAGCCCGGGAAAGGGGGTCACCTTTACCCCTTACTCCACGGTGGACCCTGACCGCGACCACACGATGACCGCCAGCCAGATCGCCGGCCTTGCCTCCGACGACAACGTCTATGTCTGGGGCGTGGAGGACGGCCGGGGCGATCCCATCAAGCTGACGGCGGCGGACTATTTCGAGCGCTATGTGTTCAATACCGATTATACGCAGGCCCCTGTGATCGGCATCGACAATGTGCAGGCCTGCGGCAACGCGCTGGAAAATGTGGCCGAGGGCTATCCGGATGGACGCTTTGTGGAGTATTACTTTCCCGGCCTGAATCCCAAAATGGAGGGATTCGACTGGTGCTCCTTGAAGCTGGTGTTCGAGGCGGCGGAAAACGACTGGTATCTGGTGGGCCTGATCCACAGTGAATGGACCATCTGAAGCGTTTGCAGGCGGCGGAAACGCGCCTTCTTCCCTCCGCTTTACAACGTACCGCCATGGCCGGCGCCCCTTTGCCAAGTCAGGCGGCTGTCCCGCTTCCACAGACGAAAGCCCCGCTGCGGCCGCAGCGGGGCTTTCGTCTGTGGAAGCGGCGGCTTTCTCCCTCTCTTTCGAACCCTGCAGGGCGTTTCGTACAAAATAGGACTTACTTCTTGCATCCTGGCATTGGATGGGGTATGATAAGCTGGAATGTGTGTGGGGTTTTCCCTGAAAGGATGAATTTAGTTTGAAGATCATCATCGTGGGAGACGGTAAGGTAGGCTTCACTTTGGCGGAGCACCTCTCCCAGGAGGAGCATGACGTCACCGTCATCGATACCAACGACGACGCCCTCCGGCGTGCCTCGGAGTCTCTGGATGTGATGTGCGTCAAGGGGAACGGCGCTTCCATCTCCGCCCTGCGGGAATCCGGCGCGGATACGGCGGACGTGGTCATTGCCGCCACCAGTATGGACGAGGTGAACATGGTCTGCTGCCTGACCGCCAAACGGCTGGGCGCCAAGTACGTCATCGCCCGGGTGCGCAACGTGGAATACGCCGCCGAGCTGGCCACCCTCAAGCAGGAACTGGGCATCGACATGGTCATCAACCCGGAAAATGCTACGGCTGTCGAGATCTCCCGCCTGCTTCGCTTTCCCTCCGCCGCCAATATCGAAACCTTCTATCGCGGCCGTGTGGAGCTGATCGGTTTTCGGGTCCAGGAGGGGGATTTCATCGTGGGTCACCCCCTGTCCGCGCAGAGCCATAAGCTCCAGGAGCTGCCCATGCTCATGTGCGCGGTGGAGCGGTGCGGAGAGGTCACCATCCCGGACGGTTCCTTTGTCCCCCAGGCGGAGGACCGGCTTTATCTCATCGGCCAGCCCAGCGGTCTGACCGACTTTTTCAAGCTGCTGGGCCGCTACACGCCCCGGCTCAAGGATGTGTTCCTTGTGGGCGGCGGGCGGATCGCCCACTATCTCACCGCCATCTTGGAACACCTGGGCATGCGGGTAAAGATCGTGGAGCGGAGCATGGACCGCTGCCGTCATCTGTCCGAGGTGCTTCCCCGCACCATGGTCATCTGCGGCGACGGTACCGATCAGGAACTGCTGGAGCAGGAGAACATCTCTGCCGCCGACGCCTTTGTGGCGCTGACCGACCGGGACGAGGACAACCTGATCATCTCCCTCTACGCCATGCAGCAGGGTCTGAAAAAGGTAGTCGCAAAGTCCAACCGCCAGAACTATGCCGGCATCGCCCGGGCGGTTGGGCTGGACAGCGTGATTTCCCCCAAATTCATTACTGCAAACCAGATCCTCCAGGTGGTGCGCGGCATGCAGAACTCCAAGGGCAGCGTCATGAACGCCCTGTACCGCATCGCCGGGGGCCACGCGGAGGCTATGGAGTTTCTGGCCAACGATACCACCCGCAATCTGGGCATCCCGCTCAAGGATCTGCGGCTGAAAAAGGGAATCCTGATCGCCGTTCTGGTCCACCAGAACCGCATCATCATTCCCGACGGTTCCTCTATCCTCAGTCAGGGCGATACGGTCATCATTGTCTCCCGCAATCACGGGATTTTGGACATCAATGACATTTATGACGACTCGCTGCTGGATATGGGGGCCGTGCAATGAACTTCCGACTGGTCTTTAAACTGACCGGCAAGACCCTGCTGGTGGAGGCCGCCGCCATGCTGCTGCCGCTGCTGGTATGCTTGCTTTATCGCGAAAATCCGCTTCCCTTTCTGATCACCATCCCGCTCATCGCGGCCGTAGGGCTGATCCTGGCCCATCTGCGCAGCGACGACCACTTCTTTCCCCGGGAGGGCTTCTTCGCCGTTGCCCTGATCTGGCTTTTGGTGGGGGCCCTGGGCGCGCTGCCGTTTTTTTTCTGGGGACGGCTCTATCCGGAGCTTGGCCTGTTCCGCTCCTACATCGACTGTTTCTTTGAGTCGGTCTCCGGCTTCACTACCACCGGCGCCTCGATTCTCTCCGCCGTGGAGCCCCTGCCAAAGGGCATCCTGTTCTGGCGTTCCTTCATGCACTGGCTGGGCGGTATGGGCGTGCTCATCCTGGCCATCGCCCTGCTCCCCAGTCTGGGCGCCCGCACGCTGCACCTGATGAAGGCGGAGAGTCCCGGCCCCGTGGTGAGCAAGCTGGTGCCCAAGACCAGCCAATCCTCCAAGATCCTCTACGGTATCTATTGCGTCATGACCCTCATCCAGGTCCTCTGTCTGCGTCTGGCGGGCATGCCGCTCTACGACAGCCTCGTGAATTCCTTCGCTACGGCCGGTACCGGCGGCTTTTCCGTGCGGAACCTGTCCATCGCGGCCTATCAGAGCCCCACAGTCGAAGTGATCATCACCCTGTTTATGCTGCTGTTCTCGGTCAACTTCGCCCTCTACTTTCTCGTGCTCTGCGGCAAGGTGCGTCAGGTTCTGAAAAGCGACGAGCTGCGGTTTTTCCTGATCGTGGTCTTTGCCAGTATCGTGTTGATTTCCGTCAACATCCGGCATATGTATCCCACGCCCGGCGAAGCGGTCCGTCACGCCGCCTTCCAGGTGGGCACCATCATCTCCACCACCGGCTTTGCCAGCACCGATTTCAATCTGTGGCCGGAATTCTCCCGGGTGCTGCTGGTGCTGCTTATGTTCATCGGGGCCTGCGCCGGTTCCACCGGCGGCGGCATCAAATGCTCCCGGGTGCTGCTGCTGTTGAAGTCGATCCTCCGTGAGATCCGGCAGATCGTCCATCCCCGTTCGGTGAACGTTGTCCGGCTGGACGGGCGGGTCATGGACGAGGACGCCCTGCGCTCGGTCTATGTTTTCTTTGCCGCCTATATGTTCATCACGCTGGGCGCCACGCTGGTCGTCGCCGTGGACAATTTCACCTTTGGGACCACCTTCACCGCCGTGGTCGCCTGCATCGGAAATATCGGCCCCGGGTTGGAATTGGTAGGACCGATGGGGAATTACGCCGCCTTTTCTCCCCTGTCCAAGATCGTCCTCTCCCTGTGTATGATCGTCGGCCGCCTGGAGGTTCTTCCTATCCTGGTTCTCTTTAGCGGAAATGCATGGAAACGTTCTTGACCCATTTTGCAAGTTTGTAGAAAGCGCCAAATCCTTGGATTTGGCGCTTTCCATTTTCAAGATGCACTTGCCAAATGGGGGCAGTTTGCGCTAATATTAACTTGTCTGTGAAACCGGGAAGCCCTGAGTTATCAGGCTTCCCAAATAACAAAGGAGTTGGGAACGTTGCTGGAAAATCTCTTTTGGCTCGGCTTAGTGGGGGGTATAATCGCCTTAATCTTCGCCGTAGTGCAAGCCAAGAAGGTGCTAAAGTTCTCCGAAGGCACTGAGCTGATGCAGAAATTAGCTGCATCTATTCGTAAAGGTGCCAACGCTTATCTTAAGCGCCAGTATACCACCGTTGCAAAGATCTTTATCGTCGTCTTCGTGATCCTGCTGATTCTGGCCTGGGTCGGGCTGCTCGACAACTGGTTCATCCCCTTTGCTTTCGTTACCGGCGGCATTTATTCCGCCCTGGCGGGCTTCATCGGCATGAAGATCGCCACCAGCGCCAACGCCCGCACCGCCAACGCCGCCCACGAGAGCCTCAACCGCGGCCTCAACGTGGCGTTCTCTTCCGGCGCGGTCATGGGCTTTACTGTGGTGGGCCTGGGCCTGCTGGACGTGTCCATCTGGTTCCACATCCTCAAGTACATCGCCGGTTTCCCCGCTGAGAAGATCGCCCAGACCATGGTCATGTTCGGCATGGGCGCATCCTTTATGGCCCTGTTCGGCCGCGTGGGCGGCGGCATCTTCACCAAGGCCGCCGACGTGGGAGCCGACCTGGTGGGCAAGGTCGAGGCCGGCATTCCCGAGGACGACCCCCGCAACCCCGCCACCATCGCCGACAACGTGGGCGACAACGTGGGCGACGTGGCCGGCATGGGCGCCGACCTGTACGAGTCCTATGTGGGTTCTATCCTGGCCACCTTCGCGCTGGGCGCCACGGCCTATTCTGCTTCCGGTATGACCTGGAACGCCATGCTGCTGCCTCTGGTCATCGCCGTGGTGGGCGTGGTCTGCTCCGTGCTGGGTACCTTCCTGATCCGCACCAAGGAGGATGCCACCCAGAAGTCCCTGCTGGCTACCCTGCGCAAGGGAACCTATACCGCCGCGGTGCTGGCCGCGATCATAGCCGCCCCGGTGACTTACTTTATCATGGGTTCCTGGGGTCCCTACATCGCCATCCTGGCCGGTCTGGTAGCCGGCTGCGCCATCGGCTATTTCACGGAATACTATACTTCCGACACCTATAAGCCCACCCAGGGCCTGGCCGACTCCACTGAGACCGGCGCCGCCACCACGATCATCGGCGGCATCTCTCTGGGCATGCTCTCCACCGCCGCCCCCATCGTGATCATCGGCGTGGCCATCGTCGTCTCCTTCCTGGCCGCGGGCGGCTCCCTGTCCACCGGCGCCGCAAATTACACCGAGCTCTTTTCCAAGGGACTGTACGGCATCGGCATCGCCGCCGTCGGCATGCTCTCCACGCTGGGCATTACCCTGGCCACCGACGCTTACGGTCCTGTGGCCGACAACGCCGGCGGTATCGCTGAGATGAGCGGCCTGGGCGAAGAAGTCCGCAACCGCACCGACGCGCTAGACTCCCTGGGCAACACCACTGCCGCCACCGGCAAGGGCTTCGCCATCGGTTCTGCCGCTCTGACCGCCCTGGCGCTCCTGGTTTCTTATGTGGACGTGGTCAAGACCAAGGTCGCCTATGAGCTGGATCTGTCCATCACGAACCCCGCCGTGCTGGTGGGCCTGTTTGTGGGCGCTATGCTCACCTTCATCTTCGCCGCCCTGACCATGAGCGGCGTGCAGCGCGCCGCCCAGTCCATCGTGGTGGAGGTCCGCCGCCAGTTCCGTGAGATCACCGGCATCATGGAGGGCAAGGCCGATCCCGACTACGCCTCCTGCGTAGACCTTTGTACCAAGGGGGCGCTCCATGAGATGGTCGTCCCCTCCCTGCTGGCCATTGTAGTGCCCGTGGTCACCGGCCTGATCCTCGGGCCTGAGGCCGTTGTGGGCCTGCTGGGCGGCGTTACCGTTACCGGTTTCGTGGTGGCCGTGTTCATGTCCAACGCCGGCGGCGCCTGGGACAACGCCAAAAAGTATATCGAGGCCGGCCATCATGGCGGCAAGGGTTCCGACTGCCACAAGGCCGCCGTCATCGGCGACACGGTCGGCGATCCCTTCAAGGATACTTCCGGCCCCTCTCTGAACATCCTCATCAAGCTCTGCTCCACCGTCTCCATCGTCTTCTCCGGCCTGGTGGTCACAGTCAGCGCATATCTGTTCTGATCTCAAAAACAGGAGCGCCGCACGTTGTGCGGCGCTCCTGTTTTCTTCTGATTGAAGGGTCCCACCGGCGCCCTTCCGCGGTCAAAGGGCAACCCGGATGCTTTTGGGGAAACGGAAAAAGCATCCCAGGACACCCCGCCGTCCCACCGGGGCATACCGCCTCTTATCCGCTTATGGTGTAGCTCCCGCGCACCATAAGCGTCACGGCAGTCGACGCCTTCACGCCCCTGCCCTCCACCGTGGCCAGGTACAGGTGGTTCGCCGCCAGCGCCCCGCCGTTTGCCAGCGTGGCAGCGCCGGTCATATCCACCAATCCCGGTGCGGAACTGGACACGCAGACCGCCGTGCCCGAACGGAGCAGGAACTCACAGGCCGCACCGCCGGTGATGGTCTGTCCGGCGCTGAGGGTAACCACCTGATACGCTGCACCGGCAGCGGCCGGAGCGGTGGAACTGCCGCCGGTGCGCAACTTGTCCTCCACCTCTTTTACGTAGCCGTCCACTACGGCGGCCAGCCGGTTCTGCAGCTCGGCCTCCCGCTGGGCGATCTTGGCGTCCACCTGGGCCAGGATGGAGGGGGTGGCCTGTTGGTTCAGATAGCTCAGGCTCACCAGCGGGTCCGCCTGGGTCCCCTGCTGTCCGGCGGCCAGCGCTACGCCCGCCAGGGTCAGGCATACCAGCGCGCCGGACGCCAGTCGGACGGGCCATTTGGATTGGTTCATATGTACGACCTCCGTTTGGGAGGCGGGGCCGCCCCACAGGCGTCCCCGCCTTTTTTCCTTCAAATCATGGTATCCGTATGCAGGCCGAAGCTGACCGCGATGGCGTTGTCCACCCGCTGCATCTGCGTTTCGTCCAGCCGTCCCATGTGCTCCCGCAGCCGCTTTTTGTCCAGGGTGCGGATCTGTTCCAGCAGCACCACAGAATCCTTGGGCAATCCGTAGGTCTTTGCTGAGAGCTCGATATGGGTGGGCAGACGGGCCTTGCCGGTCTGGGACGTAATAGCGGCGGCAATCACGGTGGGGCTATGCCGGTTTCCGGTATCGTTCTGCACGATCAGCACCGGCCGTACCCCTCCCTGCTCGCTGCCCACTACAGGGCTCAGGTCGGCATAAAAAATGTCTCCGCGTTTTACGCTGTTGTCCACGTATGCTCACACTCCGCCGGAAGAAAGTCACCAGCGTCACCAGGCGCGGGGCCTATGTAACGCGGTCACTATGATTCTCCCACAGGGCGGCGGGATTTATACACAGTGCGGGAAAAAAACGCCCCTTCCCGCACCCCGCCGCCATTCCGGACGGTTCCTCCCCGGCCCATTCTATGCGGCGCAGCCTGCGGACGTGCGTTCAGCCCAGGTAAAGCCGGGGTACGCGGGGAGAGACGGCACAGAGCAGCTCATACTGGATGGTGTCCGCCGCCGCCGCGTGCTCTTCCACGGGCAGCGCAGCGCCGAACACCTCGGCCACGTCCCCGGGCTGCACATTTCGGCCGGTCACATCCACCATGCACATATCCATGCAGACCCGGCCGACGATGGGACAGCGCGCGCCGTGCAGCAGCACAGCGGACCGGTTGGACAGCAGCCGCGGGAAGCCGTCGGCATAACCGATGGGGACCACCGCGAGGGTACGCTCCGATTCCAGGGTGGCGGTACAGCCATAGCTGACGCAGGTACCCGCAGGCAGGGTGCGCACCGCGGTCACCCGGCTCTTCAAGGTCATCACCGGGCGCAGACCGGGTCCGTCCAGCCCCACGCAGGAGGGATCGGGATAGTGGCCGTACAGGGCCACGCCGGGACGCACCATGTCCAGGTGGGTGCAGGGATAGCGCAGCACGGCAGCGCTGTTGGCACAGTGGCGGAGCGCGAAGCGCACGCCACGCCGCTCCAGCACGCCCAGCAGGTCCAGAAAACGGGTAAATTGGCGCATGGTATAGGCCTCGTCCCCGTCGGCATCGGCAAAGTGGGTAAAGATCCCCTCCGCCTCCAGCCCCGGCAGCACCGCCGCCCGGGCCATCTCCTCCGCTGCGCGGGACAAATGCGTCTCGTCGCAGAGGAAGCCCAGCCGGGACATGCCGGTGTCCGCCTTCAGGTGAACCTTCAGGCGCTTTCCCGCCGCCTGGGCCGCCCGGGAGAGGGCCTGCGCCGTCTCCAGGTCCCCCACGGCCTGTGTGACCTCCAATTCCAGCAGCCGGGGCGCATCGGCAGCCGGGGTTGCGCCCAGGATCAGGATCGGGGTTTGGATCCCGGCACTGCGCAGCTCCCCCGCCTCCTCCAGGCACGCTACCGCCAGGTACTCCGCGCCCAGCGCCTCCAGCCGCATTGCCACCGGAACGGCTCCGTGGCCATAGGCGTTGGCCTTCACCACGCCCAAAAAGCGGCAATCCCGCGGCAGCAGTCCCCGAAGCGCACGGTAGTTATGTTCCAAATCGGACAGATCGACCTCTGCCCAAGTACGCATTTGCATATCGTCCATTCTTTGACGCCTCTCTTGCCAGTATGGATTTTATTATACTACGCGTCCGCCCGCTCCACAAGCCCAAAGAAACAGAAAGCGGCGGCGCCTCACGCCGCTGTTTCCGGCTCCAGACCGTCTTTTATCATTTTTTAATCCGCCGTTCATAGAAATTGAAAGACAATGGGCGCTGCATTGCGTATAATAAAGTCAGAATCCAAAAATAAAGAGGTAAAGGAGCATTCCTATGTTGGACGATCTGAGCAAGACCCTGATGAACGTGGTGTATGCCGGTGTGGGGGCCGTTTCCCTGGTGGCCGAACAGGCCGGCAAGGCGGGCAAGGTCCTGGTGGAGCGCGGCGAGGCGGCCGTGGAACAGATGGGCAAGTACAGCGAGGAGCTGCAGCGCAAATGCCAGGAGGACGCCCAGCGCCGCCGGGACGAGCGCATGGACGGACGGCTGTCCGCCATGAGCGCCCAGGAGCGTGAAGAGCTGCGCCGCCGCCTGGACCAGCTGGACGAGCTGGACCGCCAGGCCGCCGAATGCGCAGAGGCGGATGCCCGCAGCGCCGAGATCACGGAGATCCATGGCGGTCCTCAGGAGCGTTCGGACAACGACGGAGAATAAACCCGTCTGAACGGCGGTAGGCCCCGGACCTGACGGTCCGGGGCCTACCGCCGTTCAGTGCGGAAGTTCCAGCGCGTCTACCACCGCGCGCAGCGTGGCAGCGGAAAGATTCAGCGCCGTCTGCTCCTCGCCGGAAAGCGGGATCTCCAGGGTGGTCTCCACCCCGGTGCGGCCCACGATGGCCGGGACGCTCATGCACAGCTCACGGATGCCATACTGACCCCGAAGCAGATTGGACACTGGCAGCACTGAATGCTCGTCCCGGACGATGGCCAGGGCGATGCGGCCCACCGCCATGGCCACGCCGTAATAGGTGGCTCCCTTCCTCCGGATGATCTCATAGGCGCTTTCCCGTACCTCCCGGCGCAGCCATGCGTCGGCGGCTGCGTGATCGTAGTGGCCGCGCAGCTCACAAAAATGCTCCAACGGTACGCCGGAGATATTGGCGCCGCTCCACACCGCCAGCTCGCTGTCCCCATGCTCGCCGATGATGACGGCGTGGACGCTGCGGCTGTCCAACTGAAGGTGTTCTCCCAGCAGATATTTCAGCCGCGCCGTATCCAGGACGGTACCGGAACCCAGCACCCGCTCCGCCGGGTAGCCCGACAGCCGCCAGGCCGCATAGGTCAGCACGTCCACCGGATTGGATACCACCAGAAGGATGGCCTCCCGGTTCCGGCGGGCAATCCGTGGGATGATCTCGCGGTAGATCTCCACGTTTTTGTGGACCAACTCCAGGCGTGTTTCCCCCGGTTTCTGGCCCGCGCCGGCGGTAATGATGATCAGCGCGCAGTCGGCAAGATCGCCGTAGCTCCCTGCCCGGATCTGCATGGGATGGGCAAAGGGCAGTCCGTGCGAGAGGTCCATCGCCTCCCCCTCCGCCCGGTCCCGGTTGACGTCCAGGAGGATCAGTTCGGAAAAAATACCGCTTTGCAGCAGCGTAAAGGCGATGCTGGAGCCCACAAAGCCGCAGCCTACAATGGCCGCCTTTTGAATGTTGTTCATGGCAGTCCCTCCTACCCGAGCAGTATGCCCTGCGGAGGCCACTTTCATCGGCCGCATACAAACACCCCCCAGGCAGGAGCCGCTCGCCTCCTGCCTGGGGGGTGTTTCCGCAGTTCAAACAGGCTTTCGCTTCTTGCTCCAGCCGGGAGGCACGCCGCTGCCGCTTGGCTGTGCAACGCTTCCGCCCCTTAGTTCAGAAAGTCCTTCAGCTTCTTGCTCCGGCTGGGATGGCGCAGTTTTCTCAGAGCCTTGGCCTCGATCTGGCGGATCCGTTCACGGGTCACGTTAAATTCCTTGCCCACTTCCTCCAGCGTGCGGGTGCGGCCGTCCTCAATTCCAAAGCGGAGCTTGAGCACCTTCTCCTCACGGGGCGTAAGCGTACTCAGCACATCCACCAGCTGCTCCTTGAGCAGGGTGAAGCTGGCGGCCTCCGAGGGCTCGGAGGCGTCCTCGTCGGGGATGAAATCCCCCAGATGGGAATCCTCCTCCTCACCGATGGGAGTCTCCAAGCTGACCGGCTCCTGGGCGATCTTCAGGATCTCCCGCACCTTATCCACCGGCATGGACATCTCCTCTGCGATCTCCTCGGGCGTGGGGTCGTGGCCCAGCTCCTGGAGCAGCTGCCGGGAGACTCGAATGACCTTGTTGATGGTCTCCACCATATGGACGGGGATCCGGATCGTGCGGGCCTGGTCTGCAATGGCCCGGGTAATGGCCTGGCGGATCCACCAGGTGGCATAGGTGGAGAACTTATAGCCCTTGGTGTAATCGAACTTCTCCACCGCCTTGATCAGCCCCAGGTTGCCCTCCTGGATCAGATCCAGGAAGAGCATGCCCCGGCCCACATACCGCTTTGCGATGGAGACCACCAGACGCAGGTTGGCCTCGGCCAAGCGCTGCTTGGCGGCCTCGCCGCGCTTCACCAGCCGCTTGAGCTCGGCCTCGTCCTCGGCGCTGAGTTCGATCTCCTCGCCCTCCCTGCGCGCGCGTTCCATCTCCTCCATCTGCTCCTTGGCGGCGTCGCCGGCGCCCATATCCTGGGCCAGCTCGATCTCCTCCTCCGGGGTGAGCAGATTTACCTTGCCGATCTCCTTCAGGTACATGCGCACCGGGTCGTCGATCCCAAACGAATCCACCAGGGTGTTGGGATCCACGATCTCCTCCTCGGGGATCTCCTCCAGCTCCTCGGCAGGGGGCACGAGATCGTCGGCCAGCTCGGGCAGGTAATCCTCCCCCACCGTGTCGATCCCCAGATTCTCCAGCGTGTCGTAAATCTTATCCATCTGCTCGGAACTCAGGTCCAGGTTCTCCAGCACGTCCATCAGCTCGCTGGACGAGAGGTTGCCCTTCTTTTTGCCCCGCTCGATGAGCTCGGCCAGCTTTTCCGCACCCTGAACGCCCTCGACCACCTTCATGATCTCGATCTTGCCCTGCTCCATCTTCTGTTCATTGCTGACGCTGGGCTTCTTCTGCGCTTCCAGGGTCAATGTGTGTACCTTTTTGCCGGCGGTGTTCTTTTCACTCATGCGGTCATCCTCCATAGCCTTTTTTCTCTCTGAATTTCTCCCGCGCCGCCAGCAGGGGGTCCACCTGATCCGTCCCCGACCGCTTGAGGGCCTCGGTCTCTATGATCTCTATGTAATCGCGCAGGGCCTGTTGGCTGTGGGCCAGAGACTCCGGCTGATCCATCACGCTTACC
>NZ_JALFGV010000168.1:0-14422 GCF_022777125.1 Lawsonibacter sp. | reverse complement strand
GCTCTCCAGCGGCGTGCCGCTGGACGAGGCCATGGAGCGCACCGCCGGTCTGTTGGCAGGCTCCCCTCTGGCCGCGCCCCTGGCCGACTGCCGGGCGCGGATGGAGCAGGGGGAGCCCTTCCGCAAGGCGGTGGAGCAGGCGGGCGTCCTCTCCGGACTTTCGGCGGGACTGCTGTCCGCCGGCGAGCGGGCCGGGCGCACCGACCAGGCCATGGAGGAGCTTTCCCAACGCTGCCGGCAGGAGGCCGACGAGGCGCTGGAACAGCTGCTCGGCCGGTTCGAATACGCTCTGGTGGCGGCCCTGTGCGCAGCGGTGGCCCTGGTGCTTTTGTCGGTGATGCTCCCCCTGCTGGGGGTGCTCTCCGCGGTGGGGGGGTAGCCTATGGCGCGCAGAGGGCCTGTCCTGCGCCGGGGATTGCCGCTGGCCCTTCTGCTGGCGCTGGTCCCCCTGGCCCTTCTGCTGGCGGCCCGCAGCCTGGGCGGGCGGGCCGGCCGGGAAGGACTGGAACTGGCGGAACAGTCCATCCGCCGCGCGGCGGTGCAGTGTTATGCCCTGGAGGGCTTTTACCCCGCGGGGGTGGATTATCTGGAGGAATATTACGGCGTATCCGTGGACGAAGGCCGCTATTTTGTGGATTACCGGTATATTGCCTCCAATCTGATGCCTGATATCACTGTGCTGCCCACAGGGTAAGCCGGATCGGTTTGGGACGGAGGGGGCATAATCGGATGAAAGCGTTTGGCCGCAGCGCCCGGTCCAGCCTGGTGCTGGTGCTGTGCGCCCTGTTTTTCCTGCTGGCCATGGGGCTGACCCTGCTGTCCGGCGGGGTATACCGCGCCGTTGCGGCCCAGGCGGATGAGACCTATGCCCAGCGTACCGCGCTGTCCTATCTGGTCAATCAGGTCCGCCGGAGCGACGCGCCCGGGGGAGTGTCCGTAGGGCGCTTTGGCGATTCCGACGCCCTCTTCCTGCGGGAGGAGGGGTATGTCACCATCCTCTACTGCTATGAAGGGCAGCTCCGGGAGCTGTATATGGAAGACGGGCTGGAACTCTCCCCTGCGGACGGAGTGGACGTGCTGCCGCTGGAGCGGCTGGAGCTGGCGTGCGGCGGGGGACGGCTCACCATCGCGGCGGCGGGGCGTACCGTCACGCTGTGTCCCCGCTGCGGGGTGGAACAGGAGGGGACGGTATGAGGCGGACCCACCTGTTTCTCACCGAGCTGGTGCTGGACCTGTTCCTTTTCGCCGTGTGCGCGGCGGTGTGCGCGGGACTGCTGCTCCACGCCAGAGGCATGAGCCGGGAGAGCCGGCGCCTGACCGAGGCGGTCTACGCGGCCCAGACCATCGCAGAGCAGTGGCGCGCCACCGGCGTACGGCCCGCGTGGCCTGCGCAGGACGGGAGCGGTCTCACCGGTGTCCTTACCGTGTCGGGGGACGCGCTGGATATCGCCGTCTATGCCGACGGCGCGCTGGTCTACACGCTGGAGGGGGTGCGCTGCCTTGGATAAGCAGACCTCGCCCATCGGCGTGGGCGTCATCTCCATCTTAACGGTACTGCTGGTACTGTGTCTGGCGGTGTTCGCCGCCCTGACCCTGTCCAGCGCCCGGGCGGATCTGGCCCTGTCCCGCCGCAACGCCGATACGGTCCAGGCCTATTACGCCGCCGACGCTCAGGCAGTCCGTTGCTATGAGGCGTTCGCCGCCGGGCAGGAGGATATGCTGGAGGCCACGATCCCCGTGACGAAATATCAGTCCCTGTACCTGCGCCTGGCGCGCCGCGCAGACGGGGAGGTGGAGATCCTGGACTGGCGCACCGTGGCCGCGGAGGCGGAGCTGGACGAGACCCTGCCGGTCTGGGACGGGATACCGGAGGACGGACGGGCTCATCCGAGAACCTTTGGAAGGAAGAGGTGCCATGGAACTGCTGCAGCTGCTGCGGCAGGCGGTGGAGCGGGGCGCGTCCGACGTGCTGCTCATCGCCGGCCTGCCGGTGGCCTATAAGATCAACGGGGTCATCCTCCGGGAGGGGGAGCGCCTGGGCCCGGCGGACACCGCCGGACTGCTGGAGGGGCTCTACCGCCTGGCGGGGGAGCGGGATATGGCCCTTCTGCTCCAGACCGGGGACGACGACTTCTCCTTTGCGCTGCCCGGCTTGTCCCGTTTTCGGGTCAACGCCCTCAAGCAGCGGGGCAGCTTGGGGGCGGTGGTGCGGGTGGTCTCCTTTACCCTGCCCGACCGCACGGCTCTGGGCATCCCGGACAACGTGATGGCCTTCGCCTCCTGCCCCAGGGGGCTGGTGCTTTTTACCGGTCCGGCGGGCAGCGGCAAGACCACGACGCTGGCCTGTATCGTGGACCAGGTGAACTCCACCCGCAACGCCCATGTGATCACCATCGAGGACCCCATTGAATACCTCCACCAGCACAAAAAGAGCGTGGTCACCCAGCGGGAGCTGTCCACCGATACCCGCAGTTATGACGCCGCGCTGCGGGCGGCGCTGCGGGAGGCGCCCGATATCATCCTGCTGGGGGAGATGCGGGACGCGGAGACCATCCGGGCCGCCGTTACCGCCGCCGAGACGGGGCACCTGGTCATCTCCACCCTGCATACCATCGGCGCGGCCAACACCATCGACCGCATCGTGGATTCTTTCCCGCCGGAACAGCAGGGGCAGATCCGTACCCAGATCGCGCTGGTGCTGGAGGGGGTCGTGTCCCAGACGCTGATCCCGGCTGTGGACGGGACGCTGGTGCCGGCGTTCGAAGTGATGACGGCAAACAACGCCGTGCGCAATCTGATCCGGGAATCCAAGGCCCACCAGCTGGACAACGTCATCGCCCAGAGCGCGGCCCAGGGAATGATCACCCTGGATCAGAGCATCCTGAAGCTGGCCCAGGCCGGACGGATCGCCCCGGCCGAGGCCCTGCGCTATTGTATGAACCCTGAGTGGCTGCAAAAGCGGCTCAGTGCCCAAGTCTAAAAGGAGGCGTGCCTTATGTCCATCCGACTTAACCATAACTCCGCCGCCCTGCGGGTATGCGTGGACCGTGCCGAGCAGGGCCGCATCAGCGGCCGGGTCTTTGGTCAGCGGCTGGTCCGCCCCATCGTGTTCACCGATATCGGAGATTTGCTGCTCCAGGTGGAGGCGGTGCTGGACGCCCAGAATTTTCCCCAGGCCTTTCAGCGGGTGCGCACTTTTGTGCCCGGTAAAATGGAGCAGCAGCCCCCTGCCGCCCTGGGGGTGGAGGACGGGATCCCGGCCGGGGAGGTAGCCGCCGCCGCCGGGCAGGTGACGACCTTCCTCCTGTCGGTCGTCACACGCCGCAATACCACCTGGCAGGGCTATCTGGAATGGCTGGACAGCGGGGAGCGGCAGGAATTCGAAAGCGTTTTGGAGCTGCTCAAGCTTACCGACCAGCACGTGTTCCGGCAGAATTAGAAAACAGGACCCCTGCGCCCCCGCGCCCGCCCTTCGGGGACGGGAGGACACGTTCGGCTCCTGCCAGTCATAGGAAAAAACGTAATATTCTTTTGACGGGCATTATACAGGGGAATATGCAGCGCCTTATTTTGGTAAAATTTTTGTAAATCCACCGTTCATGAGGTTTTCCACATTTTCCACAGGGTTTTCCACAACGGTGCAGACCCTGAAAATTCCGGCGGTTATGCAAAGATAAGTTGACATAAAAGAAGTCAAGAAAAAAATCAACGGCGGAATCCACAAAGTTTTACGTCTACCAGTCCCTGGAAGATGAAGAAGCACGACGGGAAGAGAAAGGGGTGTTTCCCATGTCCGATACCATTGCCGCCATCGCCACCGCCCCGGCGCCCGGGGCCATCGGGATCCTGCGGCTGTCCGGCGACGGCGCCATTGCCGCCGCCTCGGCGGTCTTTCGCCCGGCCAGCGGGCTTCCCCTGGCGGAGCAGCAGGACCGCAGGCTGATCTACGGAGCCCTGCTGGGGCCGGACGGGTCGGTCATCGATCAGGCCCTGGCCACGATTTCCCGCGCGCCCCACAGCTATACCGGGGAGGATACCGCGGAAGTACAGTGTCACGGCTCCCCCATGGTGCTCTCCCTGGGGTTGGAGTCCCTGTTCCGCCAGGGGGCCCGGCAGGCGCTGCCGGGGGAGTTTACCAAACGGGCCTTTCTCCATGGCCGGCTGGACCTGACCCAGGCGGAAGCGGTGGCGGACCTGGTGGATGCGGAGACGCCCGCCGCCGTGCGGCAGGCTGCCGGACAGCTCTCCGGCGTGCTGGGGAGGCGGGTGCGGGCCGTCTACGACGGCCTGGTGGACGTACTGGCCCACTTTCACGCGGTACTGGACTATCCGGACGAGGAGATCGACCCCTTCCGTTCTGAGACCATTGGCGGCGCGCTGGACCGGGCCCGGGAGGCGCTGGAGGGCCTGCTGGCCACCTATGACCGGGGGCGGTATATCTGCGGCGGCGTGCCCTGCGTGCTGGCGGGGCGGCCCAATGCGGGGAAATCCTCTCTGCTCAACGCGCTGGTGGGCTACGAGCGGGCCATCGTCACAGACGTGCCCGGCACCACCCGGGATACGGTGGAGGAGCGCTGCCGTCTGGGCGGCGTGGTGCTCCGGCTCATCGATACGGCGGGACTGCGGGAGACGGAGGATACGGTGGAGCGGCTGGGCGTGGAGCGCAGCCGCTGCGCCCTGGCCGCTGCGGAGCTGGCGCTGCTGGTGCTGGACGGCTCCGCCCCCCTGACCGTGGAGGATGAGCAGGCCATGGAGCAGGCGGCCGCGGCGCCCCGGGTGATCTGCCTGGTCAACAAGTCCGACCTGCCGCTGGCGGTGGATCTGGAGAGGCTGAAGCGGCGGTTCGGCCGCCTCTGCGTGGTCAGCGCCGCCACCGGGGAAGGGCTGGACCGCCTGGCCGGGCAGGTCGCGGAGCTGTTCCCCACCGGCGGGGATCAGGGTGCGGGAGAGCTGCTGACCAACGCCCGGCAGGCCGCCGCCGCCCGGCGGGCACTGGAGAGCGTGGAACGGGCGCAGACCGCCTTGGCGGCGGGCGTGACGGCCGACGCCGTGCTCACCGATGTGGAGCAGGGCCTTTCCGCGCTGGGAGAGCTTACCGGCGCCAGCATCCGGGAGGATGTGACCGCGCGGATCTTCGAACGGTTTTGTGTGGGCAAATAGGGAACATGTCTGGAAATAATTTTCACGTTCACAAAATATTCAAAATATATTGACAAAATTTTAACAATGGATATAATAGGATCGTAGCTTTTTTCATCCAAACATGTGAAAGGCAAGGGGGAGTATTATGTTCAAGAAATTCACCAATGGCTGCGTCCGTATCGTCAACCGGTGGCTGCCGGACCCGTTCCTGTTCGCCATTATCCTGACGATCGTGGTGTTCATCGCCGCCATGATCGGCACGCAGCAGGGGCCTGTGGCGCTGGTCAACGCCTGGGGCAACTCCAAGGGGTTCTGGGGCCTGCTGTCTTTCTCCATGCAGATGGCGCTGGTGCTGGTGCTGGGTTCCGCCATGGCTTCCGCCAAGATCTGCAAACGGGCGCTGGGCGCCATTGCCAGCCTGGCCAAAGACAAGAAGAGCGCGATCCTGATCACAACCTTCGTCTCCACCATCTGCTGCTGGCTCAACTGGGGCTTCGGCCTCATCGCGGGCGCCCTGCTGGCCAAGGAGGTGGCCCGCCGCGTCCGTGACGTGGACTATCCGCTGCTCATCGCCTCCGCCTACTCCGGCTTCGTGATCTGGCATGCGGGCCTGTCCGGCTCCATCCCGCTGCAAATGGGCGCCGAGACCGGTACCGAGATCCTGGGGGTCGTGTATCGGGCGCCTACCAGCACCACGATCTTCCACCCGATGAACCTGCTCATGGTAGCCGTGATCCTGCTGGTCATGCCGTTGGTCAACTACGCGATGCATCCCGACACGGCCCATACCATTACCGTGGACCCCTCCCTGCTGGTGGAGGACGAGGAGCGTACTTACGCGATCGACACGCCCGCCGAGCGGATCGAGCACAACAAGGTCCTGTGGTTCATCACTCTGGTGCTTGGCTTCGCCTACATCGTGTATCACTTTGCGACCAAGGGCTTCAATCTGGACCTGAACATCGTCAACATGATCTTCATGTTCCTGGGCATCCTGCTGCACGGCGACCTGCGCAGATATGTGGACGCCATCGCCGATGCCGCGGGCGGCGCCGCGGGCATTTTGCTGCAGTTCCCCTTCTATGCCGGCATCATGGGCCTGATGGTGGCCGAAAACCAGCTTGGCGTATCCCTGGCCGGTATTATCGCCGACTTCTTCACCAACATCTCCAACAACGTGACCTTCCCGGTGCTGACCTTCCTGTCGGCCGGCATCATCAACTTCTTCGTACCCTCCGGCGGAGGCCAGTGGGCGGTGCAGGCCCCCATCGTTATGCCCGCCGCCACCGAAATGGGCGTGGAATACGGCCGCGCCGCCATGGCCATCGCCTGGGGCGACCAGTGGACCAATATGATCCAGCCCTTCTGGGCCTTGCCCGCGCTGGGCATCGCCGGTCTGAAGGCGCGCAACATCATGGGTTACCTGGTCATCGTGCTGATTTTTACCGGTGTGGTGGCCTGCCTGGGCTTTTTGGGCTGGGGCCTTTTCTTCCACGGCTGAGCCGAAGCAAAACAAATCCGGGGCCGCGCCATCGCGCGGCCCCGGATTGTTTCGTTTCAGCTGGTCTCCTCAAAGCTTACGCCGCAGTTGCGGCAGTTCACGGTGATCTTTCCCTTGCCCCGGGGCACCCGCAGGTATTGTCCGCAGTTGGGGCACTTGAAGTAGCGGTGCTCCTTGTCCCGGCAGATGGTGCGGCGCATTTTGCACCAGCGGATGACCGGCCCGGCAAACTGCAGAAATCTGGCGTTCTCCGCCCGTCGCTTGTCAATCCTGCGGGAAAACATCCGGTACAAGTCCCATACCAGCACCGCCAGGGCGATCCATTGCAGGAACGCCAGATAGCGCAGGCCCGACAACAGACTCAGGATCAGATAGACCACCAGAAGGAAAAAGGAGAGCTGGTCGCCGCCGTATCGACCGTACATCAGCCTTCGCAGCATATTCATGATCATGAAATACAGCTCGTCTCCTTCTGTTTATTTGCTATGGTGTTTCTTACGGAATCCTTAACAGGACAATGATAGCGCCAGTTTGCCCCGCCGTCAAGGAAGAAAGCGTAAACAAAATGTGAATTGTGCTTGCGCAGCGGAAGAAAAGCCGCTATACTGAGAAAAAAAGTAAGCATGGAGGTCCGCTATGGGACGTATCGACAAGGAAAATTACTATCTGGACATCGCCGAGACCGTGGCCGAGCGCTCCACCTGCCTGCGCCGGTGCTACGGGGCCATCATCGTGCGCAACGACGAGATCATTGCCACCGGCTACAACGGCGCGCCCCGGGGCCGGAAGAACTGCGTGGACCTGAACTACTGCACCCGGGAGGCCCTGAAGATCCCCTCCGGCCAGCGGTATGAGCTGTGCCGCTCCGTCCATGCGGAGGCCAACGCCATCATCTCCGCCGCCCGCAGCGAGACCATGGGGGCCACGCTGTATATGGCCTGCAAGGATCCGGCCACCGGCGCGCTCATCGCCGGGTCCACCTCCTGCTCCATGTGCCGCCGCCTCATCATCAACGCGGGCATCCAGCGGGTGGTCATTCGGGATACCAAGGCCGAGTACAATGTGGTCCATGTGGAGGATTGGGTGCGGGAGGACGACTCCCTGCCCACCATCCCGCCCCGGCAGCAGGAGTAACTGGGAAAGCAAGGCGGTCCGGCCGGTCAGGCCGGGCCGCCTTTGTCCGTGACATGGTCCAGGGCAAACAGGGCGGCGCCCAGAGCGCCGCACAGGTCGGGGGTATCCCCGATCCACAGCGGCGCGCCCAGACGCTCCTCCAGCGCCTGCACCACGCCCTGGTTGCGGGCCACGCCGCCGGTCATCAGATAGGGCCCGCGTCCTCCGGCGCGCTGGACCAGGGCGGCGGTCTTGACGGCCACCGACCGGTTGAGCCCGTGGACGATGTCGGCGGCGCTGTGGTTGTCCGCGATCAGGGAGACCACCTCGGATTCGGCAAAGACCGTGCAGATGCTGGAGATGGTCAGGTCCGTTTCCCAGCGCAGGCCAAGCGTCCCCATCTCCGCAAGTTCCACCTCCAGCACACGGGCCATCATCTCCAGAAAACGGCCGGTGCCGGCGGCACATTTGTCGTTCATGACAAAGTTTTTCACCCCGCCGTCCTCGTCCAGGCAGATGACCTTGCTGTCCTGCCCGCCGATATCGATCACACAGCGCGCCTGGGGGTGCAGATGATGGGCCCCCCGGGCGTGGCAGGTGATCTCGGTGACCTGCCCGGTGGCAAAGGGGATGTGGCTGCGGCCATAGCCGGTGGCCACCACGGCGGCCAGATCGTCCAGACCGATCCCCTCCAGGGCGGCCAGCGCCTTTTCCGCCCCCTGCCGGGCCTTGGGGCCGGTACGCACGATGGCGCTGGCACGGAGGCTGCCCTCCAGGTCCAGGACCGCCAGGTTGGTGGTGGTGGAGCCGCTGTCGATGCCCGCCACATAGCGGCGCCCCCGCCGGGCGGTATGCACCGCCGGGGCGCCCCGCAGGTTCAGCTGTTCCGCAAAGGCCTCCAGACGGGTGGAGAGCTGTCCGTCCCCCTGTGGGGTGAAGTCGGTCTCCAACTTGAGCAGGGGAAGGGACGTCCGGCTGCGCAGGGCCTCGTACTCAAAGGAGTAATAGTCGCAGAATTTGACGGTATGATAAAGGATCCCCCGCAGGCGCGGCTGCTCCAGCAGTTCGCTCCGGCGGCCGATCTCGTTCATGCGCATACAGGGCAGCTGTCCCAGCAGAGCCCCGGCATACCAGTCCAGCAGCCCCGGACCCTCCAGCCCTTCGGGCGGCGGGGGAAGGCTGCGGTGCCCGCCGCAGGTCAGGTCGGCCACCGGAAGGGGAGAGCGGCGCCGCAGCGTCTCCAGCAGGCCGGCCCCGGCCCGGGCCCCGGTCACCGCCAGAAAATCCCCCTCCGGCAGCGCGGGGGCGGGAGAAAAGGCGGCGCGGAACGCGGCGGGATCGAACCGGGTCCCCCGGTAGGCGGCGTAGGCCGCCGCCAGGCGCTCCAGCCCGTCCTTCAGCAGGGCCCGGGAGCAGCCGTCTGCGTGATGGGGCAGATCCAGCAGATAGAGAAAGTCCAGCTCCCCCGCCGCCTCCAATACGTCGTATACCCGGCGGATGCAGTCGCAGCAGTTGACCAGCACCAGCTCCCGAAGGCCCGTCCGGCGGCACTCCTCCAGCACCGCCTTGGCGTGACAGCAGAACTGGTTGTGGGTCACGCGCTCGGCGTATGGAAAGCCGCAGGACTCCTGATTCAGCAGCACGGGATGGCCGCCCAGAGCCTCCAGCAGCTCCAGGGGCGTGTATTTACAGGTGTATCCAAGCGGTTTCATGCTCTGCCCTCCAACTGTTCCAAAAAGGCCTGGAGCCGGGTGACCATCTGGCCGTCGTTGGCGTTGCCCGCGTCGCAGCCGTCCCCGTCCAGCACCAGGGTGGGAAAGCCCGCCGCCTCCAGCGTCTGCCGGGCCAGCTGAGACGCGCCGGAGGTCTGCTTGCAGCCCCAGTGGCAGAACCAGACCACCCCGTCGGCATGCAGGCGCCGGGCCAGCTCCAGCACCCGCTCCACCCGGCGCCGGGCCCCTCCGTTGAAGCAGCTGCCCAGCAGGCGCCGGGCCATGGATTCATAGGGGTGCGCCGGGTCGGGCGCTTCCCCAAAATCGCAGGCCATGTCGCAGGCGACGATCTCGACCCGGTCGCTGAAATTCAGGATCTCCCGCAGCGCGTCCTGCCAGTGGGGCAGCGTGTGGGCCCACACCAGACGCTTGCCGCGGAAGGCGCGGGGCAGGGCGGCCACCTGGTCGGCCAGGCGGCGGGCGTATTCCTCCGCCTCGGGAGAGCCCAGCATGCTGTGCAGGGCGAAGACGGAGAGCATCTCGGAGGTCATCTCGTCAGAGACATGGCGCACGGCCCGCTCCTCCAGGTAGCGCCGGTAGTGGGCCAGGGTGCGGCCGGAGCGCTCCAGCGCCTGGCGGAGGGCCTCCTCCGACAGGGCGCGGCCGGTATGCTCCGCCACAAAAGCGGCCATCTGCCGCAGCTGCTGCGCCACATAGGCCACCGCCTGAGGCGAATCCTCCCAGGGCACATCCACGGTGAAGTGGGGCACGCCCCACCGCTGGGCCGCCCGGCGGAAGGAGAGCTGATTGGCGTCGCACGCCAGAGAGGTGCTGAGCACGAAGCGGGGCGGCGGCATCACGCCGCTCTCCGCCAGGCCCAGCAAAATCTTATGATAGGAGCAGTAGCTCTCCGGTACGCCGTGGTCCTCGGCGGCGGCGATAAACGGGCGCTCGGCGGCGGTGGAGACCAGATAGCAGGACAGCCCCTCGGGCAGCACGGGGGGGATCCCCAGGGCGTGGAGGATCTCGCAGGGCAAAAAGATGCTCACACAAGCCGCCTGGCCGGGCTTGTCCAGGGCGCAGACCATGGAACGGGCGGTGGCCCCCTGCATGTAACAGCGGGCGCCCGGTACCGTTTTGGGCGGCAGATGGCGCATCTGGAAGCCAACCAAACGATAGGCCGTGCGCAGCAGCGCCCGCGCCCGCTCCGGGTGCTCCGGCACCTGGGCCGCGACCGCAGCGCCCAGCGACTGGACCAATTTGCTTGCCATGGGACCGCCTCCTCGGAATGGAATGGGCCGGCGGCGCTCCGCCGGACGGATGCAGGGGAGAAGCGCGGTACCGCGCCCCGCCCGCGGGAGAGACCCGGCTTTTGGATGCGCCCTCCGGGGCCGTCGCTTATGAAAAAAACCTCTCCGCCGAATGCGGAGAGGTTTTTTATGGAGCAGGTGACGAGGCTCGAACTCGCTACCTCCACCTTGGCAAGGTGGCGCTCTACCAGATGAGCTACACCTGCGGCGACGAAAAATATTATAGCCAATACCGCCGCCGCTGTCAAGTCTCAATTTTAGAATTTTCTGCGGGAATGATCCCGCCTGCTTCCGGCTGGCCCTCCCAGGCGTAGCCGAGGGCGGCGAAATCCGTGCTGCTGCGGGGCGCGGGCTCGTCCGCAAAGGCGTCCAGCTGGTATTCCACGGCATTGACGGTGATGGTGTTCCAAAACCGTGCCTCCCCGGCCAGCGTCCCCTCCGTGACCGCGCAGGGCAGCTCCATCTGGTCGCACAGAAGCTGTACCGCAAGGGCCAGCCCCTCGCTGTCCGCCCCGCCGCCGCACAGGGCGTCCCAGGCGGTGCTGTGGGCGGAGCCGTCCGCCCCCGAGGGGGCACGCTCCGCCGCCAGCTGAGGCAGCAGATCCATCAGCAGGCCCAGACGGCCGTTCTGGCTATAGCGCTGGGCCTGAAGCGGAAGCACAAGGGCCTGGGCGGCGTCGGTCAGCTCCGCGCTTTTCCGCCGGAGGGCCTCCGCATCTCCGGGATAGGTCAAAAGGATCTCCACGATACGCTGGATCCCCGTGTCCGGATAGAGGGCGATCTCCACCGCCGGCATGCCCAGGGCGGCGGCGGGGGTGTCATAGTAGGCCTGGTGCACCAGCTCGGCGATGGAGGCGGCGTCTCCGACAAAGTATGCCACCCGCAGGGCCAGCTCGCCCTGGAACGCGGAGAGCGCCTCCCCCACCTCCCGGCGGATGGCGCTGGCCCCGGTGACGTTCACCAGGGCGCGGATCTGTTCCGGGGTGCGGCGGTAGGAGATATAGATGTTGGCCTCGTAGGTGGTGAGGATGCGGGTGTAGTCGTTCTTGATGAAGTCCACCGCATAGGCCCCCAACGGGTCTTCCCGCGCCACCTCCAGGCAGGCGCGGTTCAGGGCGTCTTCCACGTCCCCGTCGTAGTCCACCAGCTGCACCCGCCCCTCCTCCTGGCACTGGGAGACCAGGTACAGCACGGCACCTACCAGCTCGGAATAGCTCTCCACCCGCAGGGTGGAGGGGTCCTCGCCCACAGCGGGCTGCTCGGTGTGGGGCTCCACCACGGTATAGGGGCGCTCCAGCAAGGAAGCGCAGCCGGAGAGCAGCAGGCAGAACGCCAGCAGCAGCGCCAAGATCCGTTTCTTCATACCCGCTCCCTTCTTCGGTTCAGAAGCCCAGGGCCTCGTTTACCAGGACCACCTCCGCCCGGCCAATCCCGCCGGGCTTCTCCCACAGCACGACCAGGGCCCGGCAGATGCGCTCAGGGCTGCTGCAGTCGTAACAGCGCTCCCCCCTGGCGGCGCAGGGGGTCTTCTTGTGCAGCCGCCGTGCGTTTTTGGGGGAGGCGATGTTCCGGGCCCGCCAGAGGGCGGAGTCGTAGTCCGGAGCGATCTTGTTGGCCCCCACGATAAAGTAGACCTCCTCATGGCCGAAAAGGGTGGAGGCCACCCGGTTGCCGGTCCCGTCGATGTTGACGAGTTCCCCGGTCTCGGCCAGCGCGTTCACCGAGGTCAGGTAGATGGGCGCGGCGGCGGCCTGCTGGAAGGTGCCGCCCGACCAGTGGCTGAACACGGCGGCGTGGGAGGACAGCCGTTCGGGCAGGCCCATTTCCGTCAGGGTCAGCGCCCCGCCGTGGCCCACGGTCTTGCCGTCGAGTTTCCGGTCTAAGTAGTCGGCGGCCTGGGCGGCCGTTTCAAAATACGTCACGTCAAAACCGCGCCGCTCCAGATTGGCGCGGAGCGTTTCATAGTCGGGCATAAACAGCGCTCCTTTCCGATGGGCCGGTTGTGCGGGCAGGGCCGTGCCCTCAGCCGCCCCTGCGGCGGCGATTCGTTCAGACAAGGGGGGATCGCGGCCCCTGTGCCGCCCCCCGGACCGTCAAAGATCGTTCTGCTTGTACTCCCGGAATCCATCCCCCAGCACCTCGTGGGCCTCGCAGACGATGAGGAAGGCGGCGGGGTCGATCTCTTTCACGGCCCGCTTCAGGGCCACGATCTGCTTTTGCTTGAAGGCCACCAGCAGCACCTTTTTCTCCGTGCCGGAATAAGCCCCCACGCCCTGCAGGATGGTCACGCCCCGGTCGATGTCATGGATGATGGCGTCGCAGATGGCCTGATACCGGTCGCTGATGATATAGGCCACCTTGGCGTTGTCCAGGCCGTAAAGCACTCCATCCATCACGATGGAGGAGATATACAGGGCCACCAGTCCGTACAGAGCGGAACCCAGGCTGCGGAAGGCCAGAGCCACCGCCACGATGACCACCAGATCGATGGCCATGAGCAGCTTGCCCATGGGCAGCCAGGCAAATTTCAGCTTCAGCAGCCGGGCGATCAGATCGGTGCCGCCGGTGGTGGCGCCCTGAAGGAAGACCACGCCCAGAGAGGCCCCCATGAGCACGCCGCCGAAGATACAGGCCAGCAGCGGCTCCATGGGCTGGAAGGTGTAGAGCGCCGTGAGCAGGTCGATCATCAGCGAAGAGACCACCATCGCAAACAGCGAGGATACCAGCAGATGCCCGCCCAGCAGCTTCCAGCCCAGCAGGAACAGGGGGATGTTCAGCAGGATGACCACCGTGCCGATGGGGGCCCAGGGCAGCAGGTGGTTGACGATCTGCCCCACGCCGGTGATGCCGCCGAAACCGATCTGGTTGGGCACATAGCACCAGTTGAAGCCCACCGCATACACGGCGGAGGCCAGGGTGATCCAGAGATAGGGGATGAGATACCGCTTAAGCGCCTTCTTCATACAAGACCTCCCTTGAACGGCGAACGGTTGGAACGGGCAGATGCGGATCAGTCCAGCAGCGTCATCTGCTGCTCCCCGCGGTCCTCCTCCCGGAGCAGGGCCCCGGCTACGGGGAGGGAGCGGGCCCGATAGCGGGCGGCGTTGACGATGGGGGTCTGATCCAGGGGCAGGGCGGACTCCACGCGCCACTTGGGCTTGAGGGTCATGATGTTCACGCCCTGGGTGCTGCGGGTGGACTTGGGGTTGAGGCAGGCGGTGTGGAAGATGACCGCGCGGCCCTCGGTGGAGTATACCGCCATCTCCATGTCCTCCTGGAGCAGGTAGGCCGCCGCCAGCGGGGATTTGTCGCAGTAGGCGCCGGTCAGGCGCTTGCGCCGGGTCTGGGTCTGGTAGGCGGAAAGCTCCACCCGGGCGGCCTTGCCGTTTTGGAAAAAGAACAGCAGGTGCCCGGAATAATCGGCGGTGATGCAGGCCCAGAGGAAGGTTTCCTCCGCATCCATGCCCAGCTTGGTGGGCAGGTAGTCGCCCAGCACGCTGGCCTTGGCGTCGTCGAAGTCGCTGAGGCGGGCCTTGTAGCACTGCTGGCGGTCGGTGAAGACCAGCAGCTCGTCCCGGTTGGAGGCCTCCCATTGGAGGAAGGGGCCGTCCCCCTCCTTATACTTCTGCTCGCCGCTCATGCGC